>JASHQL010000523.1 GCA_030039155.1 Streptosporangiaceae bacterium
TGCAGTCAGCAGGCCGGCCAGGGCCTGTTCCATCGTCCCGGGCTCCGCGAGCTGCGGGTCGTCGCCGACGCGCTGCGGATGGAGACGGTCGGCGGCGCACTGCTGCTCACCGCCACGGTCGCCGCGCTGATCTGGGATAACTCAGCTGCCAAAAAGTCCTACGAGGAATTCAGGCACGCCCAGGTCGGCCCGTCCGCGCTCGGCCTGCACCTCAGCCTTGAGCAGTGGGCAGCCGACGGGCTGCTGGCGATCTTCTTCTTCATCGCCGGCCTCGAGCTCAAGCGTGAGCTGCTGGCGGGGGAGATGCGCAAGCTGTCCACCGCGCTGGTGCCGATCGTGGCGGCGATCACCGGCATGGCACTGCCGGCCCTGGTCTACCTGCTGGTCAACGCGGGTCACCCGACGGCACGCGGGTGGGCGATCCCGTGCGCGACCGACCTCGCGTTCGCGCTTGCCGTGCTGGCCATCACCGGCCGCTTCCTGCCCGCCGCGCTGCGCGCCTTCCTGCTCACCCTGGCGGTGGTCGATGACACCTGCGCGGTGATCATCATCGCGGTGGTGTACTCGGGCAAGATCGACCTGCTGCCGCTGGCCGGCGCCGCCGCGCTGCTCGTGGTGTTCTGGCTGCTGCAGCGCCACCAGATCACCGCCTGGTGGATCCAGGTCCCGCTGGCGCTGGTGATCTGGGCACTTGTGCACGGCTCGCACGTGCACGCCACGGCCGCCGGCATCGCGCTCGGGCTGCTCGTGCCGGTGACCGTGAGCGGCGAGCGGCAGTCGCCCGCCGAGCACCTCGAGCACCTGGTCAGGCCGCTGTCGGCCGGCCTGGCGGTGCCAGCGTTCGCGCTGCTGGCGGCCGGCGTGACGGTCACCGGCGGCACGCTCAGCCAGGTCTTCACCGGCAGGCTCGGGCTCGGCGTGCTGCTCGGCATGGTCGGCGCCAAGGCCATCGGCGTCTTCGGCGGCGCCTACCTGACCGCAAGGTTCACCCATGGCAGGCTCAGCCCTGAACTCGACTGGGCGGACATCTTCGCGGTCGCCGTGCTGTCCGGGGTCGGATTCACCGTCGCGCTGCTGATCAGTGACCTTGCCTTCGGCCAGACCGAGCACGACACGGTGGCCAAGACCGCGGTGGTGGCGGCCTCGCTGATCGCCGGGCTGCTTGGCTGCCTGCTGCTTGCCCTGCGGAACAAGCACTACCGCGGCCTGCGGGACGCAGAGCGCTGAACCTGTAAACGACATCTTGACAACCTGCCGTTGTGAAGGCATCCTTGACAGCCGTGACCCGGACCGGCGATGAGCTGGCCGCACTGGCCGGCCGGCTGGGTGACCAGGCGCGGAAACTTGCCGCCGCCGCGGGTCGCCGGACCGGGGCAGGCGACCACGGCGGAGCGGCAGATCCGGTCGCGGCGGTACGGGCGGCCAGCGAACTGGTCGCGCTGGCCGATCAGGGCCTGCGGCTGAGCGTGCACGCGGCGCGGCAGTCGGGGCACACCTGGCAGCAAGTCGGCGATCTGCTCGGCGTGACCAGGCAAGCCGCCTTCCAGCGGTTCGGGCAGCCCATTGATCCGAGGACGGGGCGACCTATGAGCGAGACCATCCTGCCCGGCGCGGCCGAGCGGGCAACCCAACTGATGATCGACTGGATCGAGCAGCGCTACGACCAGGTCGCGGCGGACTTCGACCCGACCATGGCCGAGAAGCTGCCGGCCAGCCGGCTGCCGGCCGCGTGGGCGCAGCTTGTCGGGATGGTCGGCGGCTACCAGGGCATGGGAGCGCCGGCCGCCAGGGCGGCAGGGGACCTGACCATCGTGGACATCCCGATGACGTTCGAGGCCAGCCAGATGAAGGGCCGCGTCGTCTACGACGCCGACGGCAAGGTGGCTGGCCTGTTCGTGCTCAGGCCGGACGCGATCTAGGCGAGCGGAACCGGCGCGCCCGGCAGGGCCGGCTCGATGGCCGCCACGGTCGCGCAGTCAGGCCCGAACGTGATCGTGACGGTCACCTGCTGCCCGGCCAGCACCAGCGGCATCCAGTACTTGGCGTCGTCCCACATCTTGCCGAACGGCAGCTCGTCGAGGCCGAACCAGCGCGGCGCGATCTCCTCGGACTCGGCCGGCTCGCCCAGGTAGATGTCGGTCAGGTAGACCTCGGCGGTCTGATCCCATGACGGCCGGTCGGGGAACAAGAACGTGATGCTGGCCATGTGCTGCAGCGCGTCGGCGGACACCTGCAGGCCAGACTCCTCGCAGACTTCCCTGGCGGCGGCCGCGGCCGGCTTCTCGCCGTCCTCGACGTGACCGCCGAGCCCCACCCACCGGCCGCTGCCGAAGCCGGTCTTCTTCAGCCCGAGCAGGACCTGGGTACCGGTGGAGGTCTGCCGCCTGATCAGGCACAGGCAGGTACGGGTCAGCACCGCGTCAGCCTAGCCGCAATCCGAGCCGGGCAGCCGCAGGCGGCAGCCTGCCGCCTCAGGTGTCGCCCCTGACCATCGCGATCAGCCGGTCAAGCACCGCGCCCGTGCTGACCCGCAGGCCGTCGTGCTCGTACTCGTTGGTCACCCAGGGCCGCAGGCCCCTGATCGCAGCGGCGGTGGCCACCGAGAGCTCGCGCGGCACGTACATGTCGTCGTAGTAGACGGCAGCGGCCGCGGGCCGGTCGTTGCGCGCGAGCGCAGCCCGGTCATACAGGTCCGGCCACGGATGCTCGGCCAGCAGCTGGGCCACCTCGGCCAGCGGGGCCAGCACCGGGTCGGTCTCGAACATCCACGGATAGATCATCTCGCCGGTGAACAGCAGCGGGTCCTCGCCATCGAGCGCGGCCTCGGCGGAGAACTCGGGGAACTCGGCCCTGACCCGCTGCGCCGACCAGTTCGTCGCGCCGCCGTCGGCCCAGCAGGCCTCGTGCAGCACCGCGTACAGCGGGCCCGCGGCGAAGGTCAGCGACGACTGCACGCGGTGCAGGAAGTCGTCGTTGAGCTCGGCCCCGGCGAACGGGTCCTCGAGCAGGTAGTGCAGCTGGTGGCTACCGGAGCTTGCGCCGAGCATCCCGCCGAGTGACTGGAACGCCGCCACGGTCAGCCGGCCACCGCCAGGCAGCGCGGCCGGCCGTGCCGCGAGTTCCCTCGCCACCCGCCTGGCCTGCTCGACATCGGCCGGGTAGCGGTCGTAGTGCGCGCGGTTCTTCGCGGCCACCTGCTGGTAGGTGAGCCGGTACACGTCGTCGACGCCGGTACCAAGGCCGGGCAGCCCGCCGGTGATCAGCGCCTCGCTGATGCCGGCCGGCGCCGAAGACAGGTAGCGCACCGTGCAGAACCCGCCGAAGCTCTGCCCGAGCACGCTCCACGGGGCACCGCCGGTCACCTGCGGCCTGATCAGCTCGGCGTCGGCGACGATCGAGTCGGCCCTGAAGTGGGACAGGTACTCGGCCTGCGCGGCGGCGTCGCCGCGGGCCGGGAGCGTCAGCCGGTGCGCCGGGCTGGACCTGCCGGTGCCGCGCTGGTCGAGCAGCAGTACCCGGTAGTCCCGCAGCGCCCGGTCCAGCCAGCTGTCCCTGCCGACCGGGCGCGGTGCGCCGAAGCCCGGCCCGCCCTGCAGGAACAGCAGCCAGGGCAGCTTGGCTGACGCGCTGTCCGCGGCGGATACCTGCCTGGCGAACAGCTCGATCTGCTCGCCGTCCGGCCTGGCATGATCGACTGGAACCCGGAACGTGTGGTCGGTGAGCACGGTGCCCGGCTGCCGGTAGGTCGTCACCGTGACACAGTAGCCGCCGGGCTGCCGCGGGCGCGGCCGCCAGCTAGCGGACCGGTTAGATTGGGCAGATGCCGACGATCAGTAACGTGCTGTACCGCGCATACACCAGGCGGCTGCGCAAGGCGCTGGCCGGCCGGCCGATGCCAGGGCACGTGGGCCTGATCATCGACGGGAACCGCCGGTGGGCCAGGCAGATCGCCAAGGTCGCGGTGAGCGAGGGACACCGGTCCGGCGCCGAGCACATCTTCGACCTCATGTCCTGGTGCGAGAGCGCGGGCATCAGGCACGTGACCGTCTTCGTCTGCTCCGCCGAGAACCTCGCCAGGCGTGACAACGAAGAGGTCGCCAACCTGATGGCGATCATCGAGGACACGGTGGCCGCCAGGCTGTCAGAACCGGAGCCGCGCTGGCAGGTGCACCTGGCCGGGCTGCTCGACCTGCTGCCCGACAGCACCTCGCGCGCGCTCAAGCAGGCCGAGCAGGCCAGCAGCAGCTGCCGGACCGGCCGGCACGTGACGCTGTGCGTGGGCTACGGCGGCCGCCAGGAGATCGTCGAGGCGGTCCGTGACCTGCTGGCCGACGAGGCTGCTGCCGGGCGCGGGCTGGCCGAGGTGGCGGCCGGGCTGCAGCAGGCGGACATCGCCAGGCACCTGGTCACCGCCGGGCAGCCCGACTGTGACCTGATCATCCGCACCAGCGGTGAGCAGCGCATGTCCAACTTCCTGCTCTGGCAGGCGACCGGGGCCGACCTGCATTTCTGTGACTGCTACTGGCCAGCGTTCCGGGAGGTCGACTTCCTGCGGGCGCTGCGGGACTATGCCGCCAGGACCGTGCGGGTGGCGTTGTAGGTTGCGGGTCGCGGTCTTCGCCGGCAGTTCGCCGGGGGCGCTGCCCGAGTACCAGACGGCCGCCTACGAGGCCGGACGTAGCCTCGCTGGCGCGGGCATCGGACTGGTGTACGGCGGCGCCAGTGTCGGGCTGATGGGCGCGGTTGCCGACGGCGCGCTGGCCGCAGGCGGCGAGGTGATCGGGGTCCTGCCCGGCGAGCTGTTCAGCGCGGACATCCAGCATCAGGGACTGACCAGGCTGGAGGTGGTCGGATCGCTGCACCAGCGCAAGGCGCTGATGGCGGACCTGGCCGACGGCTTCGCCGCGCTACCGGGCGGGCTCGGCACCCTTGACGAGCTGTTCGAGGTGCTGACCTGGCGGCAGCTCGGCCTGCACGCCAAGCCGATCGTGCTGGTCGACGTGGCCGGCTACTGGTCGGCGCTGCTGGCATTGCTGGACGCGCAGGTCGCTGCCGGGTTCGTGCAGCAGGCCAGCCTGCGCGACGCGTTGCGCGTCAGCGACGTGGCCGGCCTGCTGCCCGCACTCGGACTCCGTCGAGGGTGCCTGGGCTGAGCGTCACGCTCTCACAGCCGCACCCGCGACCAGGTCCTGCCGCCGTTGCCGGTGCGCACCAGCGTGCGCTGGCTGACCAGCGCGAGCGCGTTCCGCGCGGTCAGGAACGTGACCTGCGCAGCCAGGCCGCTGGCCGGGCCCGGCAGCGATCCGGTCCTGGTGAAGCTGCGGCCGCCGTCCCGGCTGAGGTAGATGCCGCCAGCCTGCCGGCCATCGCCGGTACCGAACAGCACCTGGCGGCCAGACAGCGGGTACAGGAACGTGTTGCCGGTGCCTGACCCGGTCAGCCGCAGCCGCTGCAGCCGGTCCGTGCTGACGCTGAGCCGGTCGAAGGTCAGCAGCATGCCGCCCGAGCACCACAGCCACAGCACCGTCGCCGAGCCAGCCTCTGGTCCGCAGCCAACCGCGGTGAGCTGACCGACCTGGCTGAAGGACGCACCAGCGTCGGCAGAACCGAGCAGGCCGATGCTGGGCGCCACGCCGTTGCCGACGGTCAGCCAGACGCGAGATCCCCAGGCAGCCAGCCCGATTCCGCCGGCCCCACGCACCCCCGCGGTCCCGGTCGCCGCAACCCTGGTCCAGTGCGCCGATCCAGCCGCGGCCCGGTACAGCCGGACGTCGTGACAGACGCCGGTGCTGCCGCAGGTCAGCTGGAGCGCGTAGGCAAGGCCGCCGTACCCGGCGACCGCGGTGACGGCGCCGCGGCCGCCGAGCCCTGCCTTGCGCCAGGTCCTGCCTGCGTTGTCGGTGACCAGCAGTGGCTCATGCTGACCGGCCGAGCCGAGCACCGCGACGCCGTCGGCCGCGGTCACGAACCTGAGGATCCGCACCGGCAGTGGCCGCCCGGTCGCGGCGGAGCGGAGCACCGGCGCGCTGACCTGAGTGAACCGCAGGCCGCCGTCCGAGCTCCTGAACAGCTCTGGCACTCCGGGCCGCGCGGTGGCCAGCACGTAGGCCACCCGGGCGCCCGCCCTGGCGACCAGTACCGGCACCGGCGAATCCTGGCCGACCGTATCGACGGCCGCGGGGGAGCGGTGGCCCACTGACGGTGCGCACCCGGCGGCCAGCGCCACGGCGGCGGCCGCTATCACGACGTTGCCTCGCATGCCTGTGAAGACGGCGGCGCCCGCCACTCGGTTGCGCCGGATGGCGATGCCATGAGCGCGGTCGGCTTCCCGCTGCGGGCGTCACGTGCGATGGTGTGAAATGGCCATCAGGAAGGGATAGCGAATTGGATCCTGTCACGTTGGCTGCGCTGATTACTGCCGCGTGCAACGGGCTGGTTACCGCGGCGGTCACCGATTCCTGGGAAAGCGTGCGGCACAAGGTAGCGTCCTGGTTCGGCCGCGGCCGCCCGGACGCCAAGACCCTCGACCGGCTCGAGGCGACCCGAGCCGAAATCGCAGCGGCGAGCCCGGGTCAACTGGAGCAGGTGCGGCGCGACCTGGCCCTGGAGTGGACGGGACGGTTCAAGGACCTCATTGCCGACCACCCCGACGCGGCCGACGACCTGGACGGTCTGGTGCGGCAGATCCAGGCGGTCACGGTGACGGCAACCGGCCATTCCGCCGCTGCGGGCCGGGACATGAACGTCAGCGCCAGCAGCAGGGGCGTCGCGGCCGGGGTCATCCACGGAGACGTCAGTACGGGCCCTACCAAGCCGGGCCCGGCATCCAGCTAGCCGGCCCCGGCAATTTCCAGGTTTTCGGTGACGCCGCCGTCGCGGCGCTCGCGGCTGCATCGGCGCTGGGCGGGACCAGGCAGCTCGTGTCGCTTCCGCTGCGCCCGCCGCCGCTGGCCGGCCGCGAGGACCTGATCGCCACGCTGCAGGAACAGCTCACCATGGGCAGCGCCCCGCGGATGGTCGTGGTGACCGGGATAGGCGGCGTCGGCAAGACGAGCCTGGCGGCGGAATACGCGCACCGGTACCTGGCAGAGTTGTCGGTCGCCTGGCTGGTTCCGGCGGAGGACCCGACGGTGCTGCGGCAGGCGCTGGCCGAGCTGGCGGCACGGCTGGGCGGGCGGGGCGCGCCGGACCCGCAGGACCAGGTCGTGTCGGCGCACGGGGCGCTGGCCGGGTGGCCGTCACAATGGCTGCTGATTTTCGACAACGTCCCCGATGAGGCGTCGGTGCGCGGGCTTCTGCCGTCGGCAGGGCCTGGCCGGGTGATTGTGACCAGCCAGTCCCAGCACTGGCCCGGCCGGACGGTGCTGGACGTGCCCGTCCTCGATCTGGCGGTGGCGACCCGGTTCTTGGTGTCGCGGGCCGGTGACCCGGACGAGTCATCGGCGCTTCAGCTCGCCGGCGAGGTTGGCGGGCTGCCGCTGGCGCTGGAACAGGCCGCCGCCTATATCCAGGCCTCGGGAATGACGCTGGCCAGCTACCTCGGCTTGTTCCGCAGCCGCCGCGCGGAGTTGCTCGACCGCGGCGAGCCTGCGGGACACCCGAGCGTAGCCGCCACCTTCAGCCTGGCCATGTCCCGGCTCGCGGCCGAATCGGCAGCCGCGTCCGGGCTGCTCCGGCTGCTGGCGGTGCTGGCGCCTGAGCCAGTTCCGGTAGGCCTGCTGCTGGCCGACGCCGAGCTGGCAGGCTACCTGCCTGAAGCGCCATCCACAGTGCTGCGGCCGCTGCTCGGCGACCCGGTCGCGCTGGCCGATGCGATCCTGCAGCTGCGCCGGTTCTCGCTGATCACCCCGGCCGGGCCTGGCCTCGTCCTGGTCCACCGCCTGGTCCAGCAGGTCACCAGGGATCAGATGTCTGCCGACGGCGCCGGCGAGTGGCTGAGCGCTGCCGCCTTCCTGGTGGAAGCCGCGGTGCCTGATGACGGGTTTGTTCCTGCCGCATGGCCGGTCTGCGCCGCGCTGCTCCCGCACGCCCAGCTTGTGCTCGGTTTGACGAGCGCCGGATTGTGGCGGGTCGCCCAGGGCTTGGGCGCCAGCGGGTCTTACGCGGTGGCCGTCGAGATCTGCCGGCAGATCGCCGACGCGCAGCAGAGCGATCCCGATTACGGCCCAGAGCATCCCGATACGCTGGCCGCCAGGTACAACCTTGCGGACTGGATCGGGCGGGCGGGGGACCCGGCCGGGGAACGTGACATGCTCACCGGGCTGCTACCCGTTCATCTCCGTGTGCTGGGCCCAGAGCACCCCGATACCCTGTCCACCCGGCACAATCTCGCTCAGGCGACCGGCGCGGCAGGTGACTGGGCCGGGGAGCGTGACATGCTCGCCGAACTGCTGCCGGTCACCGAGCGCGTGCTCGGCGCTGAGCACCGGCAAACCCTGGCCACCCGCACGAACCTCGCGCACGCGACCGGCGCGGCAGGGGACCTGGCGGGCGCGCGCGACATGTTCGCCGAGCTGCTGCCGTTGAGCGAGCGGGTCTGCGGCCCCGATCATCCAGATGCCCTGGCCGACCGCCGCGGCTTCGCCCGCTGGACCGGGTCGGCGGGCGACCCGGCGGCGGCCCGTGACATGTTCGCCGAACTGCTGCCGGTCAGCGTGCGGATCCAGGGCCAGGAGCACCCGGACACGCTCTCCACCCGGCACGAGCTCGCCCGCTGGACCGGGTCGGCGGGCGACCCGGCCGCGGCCCGCGACATGCTCGCCGAACTGCTGCCGGTCAGCGTGCGGATCCTGGGCCAGGAGCACCCGGACACCCTGAGCGACCGGGCCGGCCTCGCCCGCTGGACCGGGGAGGCCGGCGACCCGGCCGCGGCCCGCGACATGCTCGCCGAACTGCTGCCGGTCAGCCAGCGGATCCAGGGCCACGAGCACCCGGACACCCTCAACGATCGCGCGAACCTGGCCCGCTGGACCGGGGAGGCGGGCCACCCGGCCGCGGCCCGCGACATGCTCGCCGAACTGCTGCCAGTCAGCGAGCGCGTGCTAGGCCCTGACCACCCGGACACGCTGCGCAACCGGGCCGACCTCGCCCGGTGGGCTGCGCGGTAGCCGACTCGCCTGACGGCCGGTCAGGTCTCCCGAGCGCCGAACCTGAAGACCGCCAGCACCAGCGCGGCGGCAGCCGCGGCGACGGTGACCGCCAGCGCCGGCAGGAAATGCGCGAGCTGATGCGCGCCGCTGACCAGGTCGACCGGCGCGTTCACCAGCGTGCTCGGCAGCCAGCGGCCGGCCGCGCGGAAGCTGCCGATGATCGGCATCGCGAGCAGCAGGCCGAGCGTGATGCTGACCGCGCCGAGGGTGTTGCGGACCAGGGACGCGGCGAACGCGGCAAGCGCGACTGCCAGCGCGAGGTAGGCGGCCTGGCACAGCACGCCGGCCAGCACGCTGGCCGCCGACATGTGGCCGATCAGCAGCTCGATCTCGTACCAGGCGGCCAGCGTGCCGAGCAGGTAGCCGACGGCCGCGGCAGCCGCGTTCAGCACGAACCGCGGCGTGATCAGCTGCCACATGCCGGACACCCTGGTGCGCAGGAACGTGCTGATGCCCTGCCGCACGTCGAAGCCGAACGCGCCGGCCGCGATCGCCACCACCACGATCAGGCCGATGACCGACGCGTCGCCGATATAGGCCGACAGCGCGTCCGCCGGGGTCGGCGGCGGCAGCGTGATGTGGATGCCGTGCTGGACATGGGGGAGCAGCTTGTTCTCGTACTTGGTGACGACCGGCTCGATCAGGCCGAACGCGAGGAACACCGCGGCGAGCGCGATCGCCCGCGGCGTCCTGGTCAGCCGCAGCCATTCAAGCCGCCAGAGGTTCACGCCAGCACCTCCGGACCACTGGTCAGCGCGAGGAACGCCGATTCCAGGTCGGCCTCGGCTGGCTCACAGGACACCTGCCTGGCCGCGCAGCCTGCCACCACGGCCGGGATGCCGCGCTCGCCGGACTCGATGCTGATCGCGTCGATCCTGAGACTGTCAGGTCCTGCCGCCTCGACCTTGGTGACCCACGGCTGACCGGCAAGCGCGGCCGAGACCGGGGCCAGGTCGCCGGCGATCCGCAGCAGCCAGCTCGGCTTGAGGTAGGTGTCGATCAGCTCCCTGGTCGGGCCCTGGTACAGCAGCCGGCCGTCGCGCAGGATGGCGACCCGATCGGCGACCCGCTGCACATCGGCCAGGATGTGGCTGGAGAAGATCACCGTGCGGCGCCCCCGCATCGCGGCGACCACGGCGAGCATCTCGGCCCGGCCGGCCGGGTCGAGCGCGGAGGTCGGCTCGTCCAGGATCAGCAGCTCAGGGTCACCGACCAGCGCGGACGCCAGGCCGAGCCGCTGCAGCATGCCGCGGGAGTATCCGGCGACCCGGCGGCTTGCCGAGTCGGCCAGGCCTGCCGCCTGCAGCGCGGCTTTGACTGTCTCCTGGCCGGCGGTCGGCGCGACCAGCGACCTGGCCAGGTCGACGACCTCGGAGCCGGTCAGCCAGCCGTCGAACTCGGGCACGTCGGGGCAGACCGCGATCCGGCTTCGCGGCACGTCAAGGTGCACGCTGCCGCGGCTCGCCCGGCGGGCGCCGGACACGATCGACAGCAGCGTGGTCTTGCCAGCGCCGTTCAGGCCGACGAGTCCGTACACCGCGCCGCGCGGCACCGCGATATCGACATCGAACAGGCCGTGGCCGCCGCCGTAGTCCCTGGTCAGCCCGCTGGTGCGGAGAATCGGCGCGGCATCAGGCGGCAGGTACGCCCTGGCCGGCGCCGTGGCTGCGAGCGCGTGCCGCGGTGGCTGCGGCTGGCTGGCGGCAGCCGCGCCGGCCGGGTCGGGCACCGGCTGGTGTCGTTGCCTGCCGACGAACAGGTAGATGAGCGCGCCGGTCGGCGCCGAGACGAACAGGATCAGCAGTGCCCAGACGATCTTCGGCGGCCCTTTCACCGACTTCGCCCGCGCCAGGTCGATCAGGCAGTAGGCGTCGAGCGCGACGATCAGCACGAGCAGCGGCACGAGCGCTGGCAGCAGCGCCAGCAGCGGGTGCCGCGACCCGGCGTGGGCGGCCAAGTCGCTGGCGATGCCGAATGTGCCGAGTCCCGGCACGTTCCCTGCCAAGGTCATGTGCCGGCGTCCTCGCCGAGCAGCAGGACGGTCGCCAGGATGCGACGGCGGCGGCCCTTCCCCGGCGCGTTCGCGAGCCTTGGCTGCAGCACCCTGACCAGGTCGCGGAGCAGCTCTGCGTACTCCGCGTCGTCCAGCCAGAGGCCGGCCATCTGATACGTGACCTGGTCGCGCAGCAGGTCGATGTCGCCGCGCTGCAGGTAGCGGTCGACGTCGGCGAGCAGGCCGGCCACGTACGCCATGAATGCCTGGCGGTGCTCGTCGGCGGTCATCGCGGCCGCCTCGGCCGGCCCGATGCTGGCCGCCGCCAGCCGCAGCACGTAGGTGCGCTCGACCGCGCCGCGGACCCGGCGTTCTGCCACGACCTGAAGCACGCCCGCGTCCACGAGCCTGGCCACCTGCCGGTACAGGCTGGCGGCCGGCACGTCGGACAGCTCCGCGCTGAGCTGTGATGTCGTGAGCGCCCGGTCGCCGAGGAAGGCCTGCACGATCCGCAGCCGGACCGGGTGCAACAGCAGGTCAGCGGAGCCGGTCACGCGGACACGCTAACCCATTAGTCTCAGCTCTGACAACATTTTCAGATGCGAGAACGTCGGCCCGCGCCCACTGCTTGACGATCTGGGGGCGAATGTGCAACATCTGTGCTCATGCGCGGAACAGCACTCATTCTGGTGAACGGCCTTCGCGGTTCGGCTGCGGGCAGGGGAGCGGCGGGATGACCGAGGTCGACACCGGGGCGCTGCGCGAGCGATACGCCGCCGAGCGGGACAAGCGGCTGCGGCCGGACGGCAACGACCAGTACCTGGAGTTCAAGGGCCGGTTCGAGCCCATGCTGGCCGACCCGTACACGCCGCGGGCCGAGCGGGCGCCGGTGCGTGACCACGTGACGGTGGCGATCATCGGCGGCGGCTTCGCGGGCCTGCTGACCGGCGCCAGGCTCAGGGAAGCCGGCGTCGGCGAGGTGCGGATCGTGGAAAAGGGCGGCGGGTTCGGCGGCACCTGGTACTGGAACCGGTACCCGGGCGCACAGTGCGACACCGCCGCGATGATCTACATGCCGCTGCTGGAAGAGACCGGGCACATGCCGACCGAGAAGTACGCGCATGCCCCGGAGATCCTCGAGCACTGCGAGCGGATCGCCAAGCAGTTCGGGCTGCGCGACGACGCGCTGCTGCATACGCAGGTCACCGGGCTGGAATGGGACGAGGCGGCGAGCCGCTGGCTGGTGCGCACGAACCGGGAGGACGCCTTCACCGCCCAGTTCGTGGTGATCGGGACCGGCCCGCTGCACGTGCCCAAGCTGCCAGGCATCCCCGGCATCGAGACCTTCGGCGGGCACTGCTTCCACACCTCGCGCTGGGATTACGGCTACACCGGCGGTGACCCGGCTGGCGCGCCGATGGACCGGCTCGCGGACCAGCGGGTGGCGATCATCGGCACCGGCGCGACCGCCGTGCAGTGCGTGCCGCACCTGGCCGGGGCCTGCGGTGCGCTGTACGTCTGCCAGCGCACGCCGTCCTCGGTTGACGTCCGCGGCAACGAGCCGATCTCGCCGTCGTGGTTCGCCTCGGTGACCAGCCCCGGCTGGCAGGCCCGGTGGCTCGACAACTTCGTCGCGACCATGTCGGCGGAGGAGTGGCCGGCCGACGACCTGGTGAACGACGGCTGGACCGACCTGGCCAAGCGCATCCGCCGCCGCCTCGCCGCGCCGCGGTCAGCGCCGCTGACCTTCGAGGACCTGCTCGCCGACTTCGAGCTTGCCGACTTCGAGAAGATGAGCGAGATCCGCGCGCGGGTCGACGCCGTCGTGCACGACGAGGTCACCGCGCACGGCCTCAAGGCCTGGTACCGCCAGCTGTGCAAGCGGCCGTGCTTCCACGATGCGTACCTGGACGCCTACAACCTGCCGTCGGTGCACCTGATCGACACCGACGGCAGGGGAGTGCAGCGGATCACCCAGGCCGGCCTGGTCGTGAACGACGTGGAGTACCAGGTCGACTGCATCATCTACGCGTCGGGCTTCGAGGTCGGCACCGATCCGGTCCGCAGGTACGGCTTCGACGCCACCGGCCGGGACGGGCTGCAGCTCTCGGCAGCCTGGGCGGACGGGATGCGCACCATGCACGGCGTGCACGCGCACGGCTTCCCGAACGTCTTCGTGGTCCAGCTCGCCCAGGGTGCCAACTTCCTGCCGAACGTCCCGCACAACCTGACCGACGCAGCCAAGACGGTCGCGGCCGTGGTGCGGCACGCCATCGACGGCGGGCACCGGCAGGTGGAGGTCACGCTGCAGGCGCAGGACGACTGGATGCTGCGGCAGGTGCCGAGCCCGCTGTTCAGCTCGTTCCTGGCTGACTGCACGCCCGGCTACTACAACAACGAGGGCCACGAGCCCGGCCCGCACGCGCTGCTCGGCAGTTACGCCGACGGCGCCGCCGCGTACTTCCGCTACATCTCGCAGTGGCGGGAATCCGGCAGCTTCGACGGGCTCACGTTCGGCGGCTGACCGGTCCGGTCACGATTAGCATCGGTTTGTGCCGCAAGCCGTGACGTCCGATGACGTGCTCTCGCCCGGCGACCTGATCGCGGCTGCCGTGGTTGCTGAGGCCGCGCTGCGGCCGACCGCTGACCGCGACTGGTCGGTCCGGGCCGGGCCACTTGACTGGGATGTCGACCAGACGATCTCGCACCTGATCGGCGCACCCGCGAAGTACACCCTGTACCTGGCCAGCAGGTGCGAGCACTTCATCGCCTTCGCGGTGCAGCGCTGGCCAGCCGGAGAGGCCACCAACGCCGAGGTCATCGGTTCGCTCGTGCCCATCGCCACGGGCCTGGCGAACGTCGCCGCGATCACCCCGCCGCAGGTGCGCGCATTCCATGTCACGGGGCCGTCCAGCGCCGCCGACTACGTCGGCCGCGCCTGCGTCGAGGTGCTTGTGCACACCGACGACGCGCTCGGCGGCCTCGGCATGTCGTTCGCGCCGCCGCCGGACCTGTGCGGGCGGGTGCTTGCGCAGCAGTACCCGGCTGCGGCCGGCACCGGCAACCCCTGGCACGACCTGGTCGCGGCGACCGGGCGGCCGGTCCGCTGACGCAGGCCCTGGCAGCTCTCGGCCCGGCCAGCTTGCGCCCGTTGGACCAGTGCCGGCAAACCAGCCGGTTATCAAGTTGACCGGGAGCGGGCCATAGGCCATAGCTTGCAGGCAATGCCCGGGCTACCGAGAGCACTGCGTCACCGCGACTACGCCCTGCTGTGGGGCGGGCAGTCGGTCTCGGTGCTCGGCGACGGCATCTACACGATCGCGCTCGCGCTCGAGACGCTGCGCGTCAGCAACCACGCCAGCACCCTTGCCTACGTCGAGGCCGCCAGGGTCGCGCCGAACGCGCTGCTGCTGTTGTTCGCCGGGGCGCTGGTCGACCGGCTGCCGCGGCGCCTTGTCGTGCTGGCCGCTGACGCCCTGCGGGCCGGCGCCGTGGCGCTGCTGGCAGCGCTGGTGGCGGCGCACGCGATGACCATCACCTGGCTAGTCGCGCTGTCCGCCGTCGTCGGCATCGGTGATGCCTTCTTCTATCCGGCGTACCGGGCGATCATGCCGGAGCTGCTGCCGCCTGACCTGCTCACCCAGGGCAACGCGTTCAACAGCGCGAGCCAGACCGTCGGGCTGTCGTTTCTCGGGCCCGCCGCAGGCGGCGTCATCGTCGCCGCCGGGGGAACCGGCACGGCGTTCGCCATCGACGCCGGAACCTTCGTCGTCAGCGCGCTCTGCCTGCTGGTGATGACGCATGCGCCAGCGCCGCCCCCTTCGGGCAGGTCGGTCCTGGCCGATACCCGCCAGGGCATCCGCTGGACTATGCGGCAGCGGTGGCTCTGGTACGGCATCATCGCGGTCGGATTCGGCAACTTCGCGGCGTTCTCGCCGACGGCCGTCACGTTCCCGCTCATGGTCAGGGACGTCCTGCACCAGGGACCTGTCGCCTACGGGGTGACCTTCGCCGCGGCCGGGGGCGGCGGCCTGCTGGCTGCCGTGGTGGCCGGGCGCCTCGGTTCGCCCAGCAGGCGGATGACCGTGATCTGGTCGGCGTGGGCGGCGGCCGCCATCGCGCTGTTCGGGGTGGGCGTTGCCCCCGACGTAGTCGTGGTCGCCGTTTGCGGCGCGCTGGTCTTCTTCGGCGTCAGCTACGGGAACCTGCTGTGGGGCGCGCTCATGCAGGTGGCGGTGCCAGCGAAGATGCTCGGCCGCGCATCATCGGTCGACTGGCTGTTCTCGATCTGCCTGTCCCCGCTCGGCGTGGTGTTCGCCGGAGCGCTGGCCAGTTCCATCGGCGTGCGCGCGACGATCCTGGTGGGTGCCGCGGTTGGCGTCCTGGCGTGCCTCGTCGCCTTCGTGCCAGGCGTCCGAGACCCGGACCGGCCGGACTACAAGCCGGCGCCACTGCCCGACGAGGCAATGAGCGGGCCCGGCTAGCGGCCAGTGCAGGCGGCCCTGGGGAGACGGCGGGGGAGAGCTGCCCGCAAGGATTCGCCGGTCGTTACGGCCTGCCCGTAACGGCTGTAACAGTTAATGAGGCGTCAACCTTCAGTTTGGCTGGCCGACCCGCCCGACCCGGAGCATTTCCCTTGTCTGCCGGATGCCCCTGGGAAGGACAGTCATGACGCAGAGCATGGAGCGCGCGGGCCTCTCGCGCCGGTCGTTCATCGGCGCTGTCGGCGTCACCACCGGCGGTCTCCTGGTCGCCGGCAGCCCGCTGCTGTGGCAGCAGGCCGCCCAGGCCGCCACGGTCACGGCCGAGCAGGTTCACCTCACCTTCGGCCAGGACCCGGCGCGCGAGGTCGTCGTGTCCTGGGTGACGCCCACCCCGGTGTCCAACCCGACCGTGATCGTCGGCACCGCTGACCGGGGCTTCGGGCGCACCGTTCCGGCCGAGACCAGGACCTACACCGACTCCAACAACGGCATCGAGACGATTGCCCAGCATGCCAGGATCGACGGCCTGCAGCCCGACACCGCCTACGTATACCAGATCGTCAGCAACGAGCAGACCCAAGTCTCCGGCGCGTTCCGCACCGCGCCCGAGGGCCGGGTGCCGTTCCGGTTCACCAGCGTCGGCGACATCGCCTGCGGTGACACGGTCTACAACAAGGCGTCACTCAACGCGATAGCGACTGCCGCGTCGGTCGAGCTCTTCGACCCGGTCGTGCATCTGGTCAACGGCGACTTGTCCTACGCCAACTCCAACCAGCTGTACCAGCCGCAGGTCTGGGAGGAGTACTTCGACAACACCCAGCTTTCCGCGGCGAACCGGCCGTGGATGCCGACGCTCGGCAACCACGAGAACGAGCCAGGCAACGGGCCGCAGGGGTACCTGTCCTACCAGACCCGCTTCGCCCTGCCGGTCAACGGCTCGGCCGACTTCGAGGGCAACTGGTACAGCTTCCAGATCGGCTCGGTGCTGTTCGTCATGCTGGACAACAACGACGTCTGCTACCAGGTCGACACCGGCACCTACCTGAGCACCGGCGACAACCAGATCCTGACCGGCTACTCGGGCGGCGAGCAGGAGCAATGGCTGGAGCGGACGCTGCGCCAGGCGTCGACCGATGTCACGATCGACTGGATCGTCGTCGTCATGCACCAGCCGGCCATGTCCACGTCCGACGCGGAGGGCTCTGACCTGGGCATCCGGCAGAACTGGATGCCGCTGTTCTACCAGTACGGCGTCGACTTCGTGCTGGCCGGCCACGACCACGACTACGAGCGCAGCTACGTGGTCAAGGGCACCGACCCCGACACCATCCTGCGGCCGCACGTGGTCAGCACCGACCTGGACAACGTGGACTCCGACCTGGGCCTGGTCCACCTGGTGATCGGCACCGGCGGCACCCACGGGCACGACGACGTGTACCTGACCGATACCGCGGACGACGAGCCGGAGGAGGGCGTCAACGTCTCGGAGACCGAGATCGAGACCGAGGACGCCCCGTGGTCCGCGGTGACCGATCCCAACACCACCTACCCGTGGGGAATCGGCGTGTTCGACGTCGACCCTGGCGGCTTCCCCGGTGACAAGACCACGATGACCTTCACCTACTACCACACCGCCGCCTGGTCCGGCACCGGCCCGTACCCGACCCCGATCGAGTTCGACTCGTTCACCGCCACCAGGACCCGGTCGGACGGCTTCGGCTTCCGCCGGCGTACCGCCAAGTAGCCAGCCGGCCCGGTGCCGCCGGAAAATCGACTGGGAGCGGCCAGGCCGTCATCTCTACGATCGGACGCATGCCGAGCTATCAGCCAGTAGACCTGTCCGCTGCCTACAACGCCGGCCTTGAGGTTCTCGGCGAGGAGCCGGGTGACGTCCCGCTCGGCAGGGTGCAGTTGCGTGGCCTGCCGTTCCTGGTCGGTCCTGAGCCGCCGTCTGCTGAGCGGTGCTTTGTGCTGCCCGGCGCTCCGACTTCGGTCAGCATCGGCCGGCCTGCGCGGCACGTGATCGTCGCGCACCGGCTGCTCGAGCCGGGTGCGCCGGCCGGTCACGCGGTCGGGGAGATCGTCGCGGAGTACGCGTTTCACCTGGCCGGCGGCGAGGTCGTGGTCGCGCCGATCAGGGAGCGGTTCGAGATCCAGGTGGTGCCGGCCCGGTTTGGCCGGCTGCCGTTCCTGGCCGTCACCGATACCAGCGACGGCAACCGGCCGCGCTTCGAGGGCCGCTGGGGCGATGCAGGATACCGCCTGGTGGAGCACAAGATGGGCTGGCCCGCCGGGTACTTCCTGTGGTGCTGGGAGAATCCGCATCCGGAGCGACCGGTTGAGCTGGTCGAGTTCATCCCGCGCGGCCGCAGCTTCATCGTGGCCGGCCTCACCACCAGCGACGCCGATGAGCACCCGTTCGCGCACGGGCCAGCGCGTCCGGTGCGGCTGCTGCCGGAGGACGGGCCTGGCGACGTCCTCGACGTCGAGGTCGACCGCGGCGTGGCGACCTATCCGCAGCCGCTTCCCGGCGACGATGACCGGCCAGGCTGGGGGGCGGCCGCGGGGGAGTCCGCGTATACCTCGATCGCGGCGCTGCCGTCGGCCACCGTCGTGGTCCGCCGCGGCGACGCCGAACTCGGCCGGGTGCGCTGGGGCGACCTGGAACGTGCCGGGCGGGCGCACGCTGGCCGGGTCTCGCTGGAGCTGGCTGAGGACGGCCGCAACTGGGTGCGGGTGACCGTCGTCGACGACGCGACCGGGCGACCGGTTCCTTGCCGGGTCCATTTCCGGTCGCCGGCAGGCGTCCCGTACCAGCCGCACGGCCACCACAATCACGTGGCGCAAAACCTCGACAGCTGGCACTACGACGTCGGCGGCGACGTCCGGCTCGGCCAGCGCAGCTACGCGTATATCGACGGCAGCTGCCAGGGATGGCTGCCGCGCGGCGACGTCATCGTGGATGTCGCGCGCGGGTTCGAGTACGAGCCGCTCCGCCAGACCGTGCGGATCGAGCCAGGTCAGCGAGACCTGACGCTGCGGATCGGGCGGGTCGCCGACATGGCGTCGCAGGGCTGGTGGTCTGG
>JASHQL010000524.1 GCA_030039155.1 Streptosporangiaceae bacterium
GTAGTCGGCGCAGGTCCGACCGGACTGATGCTCGCCGCCGAGGTGGCCCTGGCCGGCCAGCCCTGCCTGGTGCTCGAGCGCCGGGACAGGCCGCGCACCGGCTCGCGCGCCATTTGCCTGCACGCGCGCAGCATGGAGGCGCTTGACCTGCGCGGACTGGCCGGCCGGTTTGCCGACGCCGGGCTCCCGGTCGGCGACTTCCCGCTCGGCCCGCGGCGCGCGCGGATCGGCCTCGGCCGGCTCGATTCTGATTTCCCTTACCTGCTTGACATCCCGCAAAGCCAGATCGAGCGGCTGCTGCTCGACCGCGCGGTCGAGCTCGGCGCCCAGGTCCGCTGGTCCGCCGAGGTCACCGCGATCAGCGCCGACGCGCAGGGCGTCACCGTCGAGGCCGCGGGGGTTGGCACGGAACGGGCAGCCTTCGCTGTCGGCTGCGACGGCGTGCGCAGCTTCGTCCGCACGGCTGCCCGGCTGCCGTTTCCCGGCTTCGCCAATCCCGGCTCGGTCACGCTGGCCGACCTCACCCTGGACGGGCTGCCGATGGACGCCGCGTACGGCGACATGTCGCGCGACGGCATGCTGCTGGTGTTCCCGTTCGCTGACGGCAGCTGCCGGGTGGTGCTGTATGACTACGCGCGCGGCCAGGTCCCGGTCACCGAGCCGGTCACGCTCGGCGAGGTCGCGGACGGGCTGCGCCGGATCACCGGCCGCGACCTCGGGCCGCGGCAGATGTACTGGTCGGCCAGGTACCGCAGCGAGAGCAGGCAGGTGCCGCGGTACCGGTCAGGCCGGGTGCTGCTGGCCGGCGACGCGGCGCACTCGCATTCGCCGGCCGGCGCGCAGGGGCTGAACACCGGGCTGCAGGACTCGGTGAACCTGGGCTGGAAGCTCGCCGCGACCGCGGCCGGCCGGGCGCCGGACTGGCTGCTCGACAGCTACCACGCCGAGCGGCATCCGGTCGGCGCCGCGGTGCTGGCGCTCACCGGCAGGCAGTTCCGGCTGAACACCGCGCGGACGCCGGCCCGCCGGGCGCTGCGCTGGGCGGTGAACCGGCTGGTCGTCCCGCTGCCGCCGGTGCAGGCCAGGCTGGCCCGCGACTACTCGGGCCTGTCGATCAGCTATCCGCCTGCCGACGGCCAGCGGCCGCACCCGATGGCCGGCCAGCGCCTGCCACGCGGCACCGTTGCGGTGGGCGGCGCCGCCACCCGGCTGTACGAGCTGTTCCACGCCGGGAGATTCGTGCTGCTAGAGCGCGCCGAGGGCAAGGCAGATGACCACGACCCGAGAGTGACCAACGTCCGCTACACCGGCGGCCCTGGGCTGCCGCGCACCGTTCTGGTGCGGCCTGACGGATATGTGGCCTGGGCCAGCGATGAGCGAGATGTCCAGCGCCGCGCAGCGGCTGCGCAAGCTGCAATCAGTCTGTGGTGCTACTAGCGCGTCAGGGGGCATTTCAACGTTTGGAGTTTTAGTAGTAAGCGAGTACTACCAAAACTCCAAACGTTGAAGAGTCGAGCCTCTCTGGCGGGCTTGCCGTGGCCTGGGTTGGCGGTCAGGCGTCTCTGGCGGGCTCACCGTGGCCTGCGTTGGCGCGGCCGAGGCCCCAGTAGGCCTTGGGCGACATCTGCTCTGGCCGGATGCCGCGCCCGGCAAGCACCTCGCGCAACTGCAGCACCACCTTGGCCTCGCCGAGCAGGTAGGCGTGGCCGTCGCCAGGCGGCAGCTCCACCTCGGCGGCCTCGGCCACCAGCTGCGCCGGGTCGCCGGGCGGGTTGCCGAGCCGGTGCAGCCAGCTCACCCTGGTCCTGGCGGCCGCCGAATAGTCCTGCTCGTCGTCCGGGCCTGGCACCTCGAGCACCAGCGTCGCGACCGCGTCACCGGGCAGCGCCTCGGTCATCGCGAAGATGGCCGGGGCGGCCGAGTCGTCACCGATGAACAGGTGCCAGTCAGCCGACGGCGCTGCTGCGATCTTGCCGCGCGGGCCGATGCCCTCGATCCGGTCACCCGGCTTCGCCGACCGCACCCACCGCTCGCCTGGGCCGTCGCCGTGCAGCACGATGTCCATCGTCAGCAGGCGGCTGGCCAGGTCCAGGTACCTGATCGTGTACCGGCGCCTGACCGGCCTGCGGCCGTCGGTGGCGACCAGCAGCATCACGTCCTGGCCTGGCAGGTAGCTGAACCCCGCAAGTTCGGCGGCGGTCAGCTCGATCCGCTGCAGGTGCGGGCTGAGCTCGCGCGAGCTGACCACCTCGAACTGCAGCCGCCTTGTCCCCGAGAGCGACCCAGTGAGCTGGGCAAACGGGTCATCCAGCGCTGCCTTCACCGCTTCAGGCACTGCTTCGGTCATCGGCTTGGTGAGCCCTCCCTGTAGAACTGCGGCGGCCGGGCCGGCCTGCCGCAGCCATACAGTACGCGAGCGCTTGCGCAGGCCAGGTCTGGTGCCGGCGGGCGCCGGCGGTCAGAATGAGGGCGATCCGCATGGCTTGGGGGCTGCAATGGCGCAGTTGGTCGGCGACACGGGTGGCTGGTGCGAGGACGACCTGGGGTACCGGGTG
>JASHQL010000525.1 GCA_030039155.1 Streptosporangiaceae bacterium
GCCAGGCCCAGCGCGAACTCGGTCGAAGTTCGCTCGCCGGCCGGCATGTACCGCTCGTACGCCCGCCGACGTGGCGCCTCGGCCGAATCCGGCCGGGGCGTGGTCACAGCTGGCTCTCCGCCGTCGGGCCAGGCATCCGGGAGGGCTGCATCCGGTTAGCCGGGCGTGAGGCCTGCGGCAGCCGCCCGGTCGTGCTGTCGGTCGGGTCGGGGTCGGCTACCAGGATGCCGGAGATTTCCCGGCCTTCATTGGCGGTGGCGACCGCGACCCTGGCCAGTTGCTCGGCGGTGGTGGCGCCTGCGGTGACCGCGAGCACGGTGGCCGTGGTCTGCATCAGGTCGGGGACCTGCGGGGCCTTCTCGTCCACCACGGTGACCAGCACGGTCAGCGCGGCCGCCCGGCCGCTTTCGTCCCGGTCGCCGACACTGACCCGCATGTTGTAGGCACGGCCCATCGGGGTGGTCGAGGACGCGCCACAGGCAGCGCACAGCGTGGCGGTGGCGGTCGAGTCCTGCAGCGGATCGACGATCAGCGCGGTAGGGATGCCGAGCGAGGCCGCGAACACGGCAACCTGCGGCCCGAGCGCCAGCGCGGTCCGGTCGGAGGACAGCGAGATGACGGCGAGCGAGGTGCCGGCCCGGCTGGCCCCGCGGAAGTCGGTCAGGCCCAGGTGGCGCATCGCCTTGCGCAGGCTCCAGGCATGCACCACCGACGGCTCGTACCCCTCAAGCAGCTTGGTCCAGCCCGCCGGGCTCGACGGGTGCTGCACCGGCACCGAGGCGAGCACCGGGATGCCGATGGCGTCCGCGATGTCGTCGCGCTCCCGCAGCCGCCTGTCGGTCTGGCTGATGCCGAGCGCGATGATCGCGCCGAGCACCAGGCCTGCCAGCAGCCCGACGACCGCCGACAGGATGCGCTGTCGCAGCACCGATCCGGTGATGCTCGCCGCGCCGGGCAGGATCCTGCCAAGTACCTTGCCGTTCGGGTTCTGGCCCGAGTTGATATAGGCCAGGTAGCTCTTGGCTACCGCGGTGGCGATGTTCTGCGCCTCTGCCGCGGTCTTCGCCTCGGCGCTGATCTGCAGGACCTCGCCGGTCAGGTTGGTGACCTGGACTCGCTTCCGCAAGGTCGTCAGCGGAAGCTGCGGATGGATATCAGGCTCGGCGTCCAGCAGAACCGGGTTGCTGCCCGCGATCAGCGCGTATGTCGACATGATCTTGGATTCCGGCTGCACCACCAGGATCTTGCTGGTGAGCAGCGGCGGACGAACGACCGTGTATCCGACACCGGCCGCCAGGCCGATGATCGCGATGATGCTGACAAGCAGCTTGTGCCGCCGCACTGTCTGCAAGAACCGTCGCAGGTCCATCGGGGGTCACCTTCTCCGCAATGCGGGCTCGCCGGACATGCCACAATCTGGGCGGGAGCCTACCTGCCATATATGAGCAGTGTGGGCGCCTCGTTGATACGGTCTGCCGGGATGCCCGCCGCCTGTATCAGCGGGGGGCAGTGAAGTGTCTTGTGTAGTGCCAGGTTTCGGTGCCAAGAGCTGAAGGGGTGGGCCAGGTTGCGGGTGCTGGTGGCGGGAGACCGTGGATATATCGGCGCGGTGCTAGTACCCATGCTGCGCGCGGCCGGCCATCAGGTAGGCGGCCTTGACCTGGGCCTGTACGACGGATGCGATCTTGGTCCGGGCCCGGCAGCAGGCGCCTTCGCCGACCTGCGGGAGGCAACCCCGGCGCAGCTGGCCGGGTATGACGCCGTGATCTGCCTGGCCGCGCTGAGCAACGACCCGCTCGGTCAGCTCAACCCGGCGGCCACCTTCTCGGTGAACCTGGACGGCACGCTGGCGCTGGCCAGGGCGGCCAAGGCGGCGGGCGTCGAGCGGTTCCTGTTCGCCTCGTCGTGCAGCCTGTACGGGGCAGCCGGATCGGCCGGGGTGGCCGAGGACGCCGAGCTTTACCCGGTCACCCCGTACGGGGAGACCAAGGTGCAGGCCGAGCGGGGCCTGTCGGAGCTGGCTGACGACTCGTTCAGCCCCGTCTACCTGCGCAACGCCACCGCGTTCGGCGCCTCGCCGAGGCACCGGCTTGACATCGTGGTGAACAACCTGACGGCCGTGGCGCTGACCACCGGCCAGGTGCGGCTGGAGAGCGACGGGACGCCGTGGCGCCCGCTCGTGCACGTGGCCGACATCGCCGCCGCGTTCGCGGAGATGCTGACCGCGCCCCGCGAGCTCATCCATGACCAGCCGTTCAACGTTGGCCGCCAGGCCGGCAACGTGCAGGTTCGCGACATCGCCGAGATGGTGGCCGAGGCGGTGCCCGGCTCGCGGGTGACGCTTGCCGACGGCGCCGGGCCCGACTTGCGGAACTACCGGGTGGACTTCGCCAAGCTGACCGACACCTTTCCGGCCCTCGAGCTGCGGTGGACCCCGCCGGAAGGCGTTGCCGAGCTGCTCACCGCATATCAGACTCACGGCATGAGCTACCAGGACTTCATGTCTTCCCGGTACGTCCGGCTGCGCCGGATCACCGAACTCCAGCAGGCAGGCCTGCTGGACCCGATGCTTCGCCGCACCTCGCCGGCCGAGCCCGTGGGCAGGCCAGCGTAGCGTGCAGCAATCGGCCGGCGACGACCTGCGGCTGGGGCGGCCGCGCGAGGCGGCGAGTGCCCCGCCGCCAGTCCAGCCACGTCCGGCCGGTGACCAGGCAGCCAACGGCGGGCCGGCGGCGAACGGCGCCGGCTCTCACGGCGTAGCCGGGGCCAACGGCACGACCGCGGGCACCAGTCTGGCCGCAGGCACCGGCGCAGCCGTGGCCAACGGCGCAGCCGCGGCCGACCGGACGACCGAGGCGGCCGGCCGGTCGTTCTTCGAGACTGGCGGGATCGGGCCGGCCAAGGACGGCTTCGCCGGGCCAGGTGACCCTGCCCAGGCCCAGGAACCGCAGCGCGGTGCGCGGCGGGCGGCGCTGCGGCTCGGCTGGGGAGTTGCCGACCAGGGCATGTCGAGCCTGACCAACTTCGCCGTGGTCCTGTACGTCGGGCACACGCTCGGCGCTACCCAGTTCGGTGCTTTCAGCCTCGCCTACGTCACCTACTCGTTCGCGCTGAACGTCTCGCGCGGCCTCGCCACCGACCCGCTCATGGTGCGGTTCAGCGGCGCGGATCAGCCGGCCTGGCGCCGCGCGGTCGCGAGCAGCTCGGGCACCGCCTTGCTGGTCGGCATGATCACCGGCGCCGCGGTGCTCATCGCCGCCGAGTTCCTCACCGGCACGGCGAAGGGCGCCTTCGTGGGCCTCGGCCTGATGCTGCCGGGGTTGCTGCTGCAGGACAGCTGGCGGTACGCGTTCTTCGCGCACGGCCGCGGCAACATGGCGTTCATGAACGACACGATCTGGGGCATCGCCATGGTGCCGTCCCTGCTCGCGCTCAGGTACACCCACCACACCAACGTCTTCACCTTCGTGCTGGCCTGGGGCGCGTCGGCGAACGTGGCGGCTGCGATCGGCCCGCTGCAGGCCAGGGTGCTGCCGCGGGTCACCAGCGCGTGGAGCTGGGTGACCGGGCATCGTGACCTTGGCTTCAGGTACCTGGCAGAGAACAGCTCGAACGCGGGCGCCTCCCAGCTCCGGCTGTACGCGGTCGGCTGGCTCGTGGGGCTTGCCGCTGCCGGATACGTGCAGGCGGCCGGCACCCTGATGGGGCCGTTCCTGGTGATCTTCATGGGCATTTCGCTGGTCACCATCCCGGAAGCCAGCAGGGTGCTGCGCCGATGGCCAGACCTGCTGAACGCGTTCTGTGCCCTGGTCGGCTTCTGCCTCGCGGCCGGCGCTATGGCCTGGGCCGGGGCGCTCTGGCTCGCGCTGCCGCATGGCCTGGGCCACGCGCTGCTGCCTGCGCTCTGGAAGCACGCCTACACCCTGATCCCGGCGCTGACCGTCTCCGTGATGGGCGCCTGCATGATCGCTGGTGCCACCGCGGGCCTGCACGCGCTCGGCGCGGCCAAGCGGAGCCTGCGCGCGATGGTGCTGAGCTCAGGCACCTACCTGGTGCTCGGGCTTGCCGGGGCGTACTGGAACGGCGCCCAGGGCACCGTCGACGGGGCTGCGGTCGCGACCTGGGTCGGTGCCGCCGTCTGGTGGTGGCAGCTGCAAGCCGGGCTGCGCGAGGCCAGGCGGACTGGCCAGATCCAGCAGCACGGCCGGCATCGCGAGCCCATCGAGGGCGGCGCCTGGATGCGGCACGGCACCCCGATCTCCGAGGCTGGCCTGATCGGCGGTCCGCTGAACGTGCCGCAACAGCTTTGGTCAGACGACAGGGAGGGCTAGGGCATGACTGCAGCACCACGGCTGAGCGTCGGGCTGCCCGTGTACAACGGCGCAAGCTACGTCGCCGAGTCAATCGAGGCGCTGCTCGGCCAGAGCTACGACGAGTTCGAGCTGATCATCTCCGACAATGCGTCCACCGATGACACCGGCGAGATCTGCAGGCACTACGAGAAGCTCGACCCGAGGGTCAGCTACTACCGGCAGCCGGTGAACGTGGGCCTGGCGCCGAACCATAACTTCACCGTCGACAAGGCGCGCGGCGAGCTGTTCAAGTGGGCGGCCGGCGACGACTTGTACGGCCGGGACCTGCTCAAGCTCTGCGTCGAGGCGATGGACGAGTACCCGCAGGTCGTGCTGGCCCACTCCTGGACCGCCATGATCGACGGCGACGGCACGGTCACCAAGGCGCTCGAGTACCCGCTGGCCACCGCGGCGCCGCGGGCACCTGACCGGTTCCGCAGCCTGCTGTTCGACACCGGGGGAGATGACGACGGCGGCATGATGCGCACCGACGTGCTGCGCCGGACCGCGATGAAGGAGAGCTACCACCACGCGGACCGGACGATCATCGCCGAGCTTGCCCTGCACGGCCCGTTCTACCAGGTGCCCGACTGGCTGTACTTCCGCCGTGATCACCCGGACCGGGCCGAGCGGGCCTGCCCCACGGTGCGCAGCCGGTGCGCGAACATGGACCCGCGCCGGGCAAGCCGGCTCAGGCACCCGGTCGCCAGGCTGCACGCCGAGTACATCTGGGGCTACGCGTCCGCGATCCGCCGTGCCCCGATCTCCAGGCAGGACCAGCACGAGTGCTACCGGATCCTGGCCGAGTGGGCCACCCGGCGGATCAGGCCGGGCCGGGTAGTCGGGCAGCAGGGAGCCGATCCGCCTGCTGTGCAAACGGCTCAGATCTCGGTGGCCGCCGTCGTGGCTGGCCGGGAGGGGCATCGGTGACAACGCCGGCCGGCCCGAGGGTGGGCCTGTTCGGCCTGCTCGGCTCTGGCAACATCGGCAACGACGCGTCGATGGACTCGGTCCTTGGCTACCTGACCAGGGATCACCCGGACGCGATCGTGGACGCGATGTGCATGGGCCCGGACCGGGTACGCGCGGTGCAGGGCCTCGACGCTATCCCGCTGCAATGCGGCAGCCAGGTCTCGGCGCGGCTGCCTGGCCCGGTGCGGGCGCTGGCCAAGGTGGCCGGCAAGGGCGCGGACGCGTTCCGCACCCTCGCCTGGGTACGCAAGCACGACCTGGTGATCGTGCCCGGCATGGGCGTGATGGAGACCAGCACGCCGATCCGGCCGTGGGGCGTGCCGTATTCGCTGCTCCTGCTGTCCGTGGCGGGCCGACTAACCAGGACCAAGGTGGCGCTGGTCAGCGTGGGCGCGACGCCGATCAAGCAGCGCGCGACCCGCTGGTTCTTCAACTCGGCGGCGCGGCTGGCCAGCTACCGCTCCTATCGCGACCCTGGCTCCAAGCAGGCAATGACGGACCGGGGGATTGATACCGGGAACGACCCCGTGTACCCGGATCTCGTGTTCGGCCTTCCTGCCCTGACCACCGAGCCAGGCGACCCGCAGATCGTGGTGGTCGGCGTGATGTCCTACTACGGCACGAACGACCACAGGAAGCAGGCCGGCCAGATCCACTCGGACTACGTGACCGGCATGCAGCGCTTCGTCCGCTGGCTGGTGGAGGACGGCCGCCGGGTCAGGCTGACCGTCGGCGACACCTCGGACGCCGAGGTGGTCGATGCGATCCTGGCCGACGTGCGCGGCTACCAGTCAGATCCGGACACGGTGACGGCCGAGCCGGTCACGTCGTTCGCCGACCTGATG
>JASHQL010000526.1 GCA_030039155.1 Streptosporangiaceae bacterium
GCCCGGTGTTGCCGGGCAGGGCCGAGGTCGACTCCGGATGCGCGGCGACCAGGCGCACCTCGTATTCACCGGCCTCGAGCTCGATCCCGGCAACGATGAGGGAATCCCCGCGGTGGTCCACGTTCCCCGCCTTGACGGCCCTGATGACCTCCTGCACTTTGGCGCCAAGCCGCGGCCCGAGCACGCGCGGGTTGACCGCCAGCTCGAACGTGCCGAGGCGGGCAGGGTCGCCGACCAGGTCGACCTCCTTGACGTTGACCTCGTCGCGGATCAGGTCGGCGTACGGGGCCAGCGCGGTCGCCTCCGGGTGGCCGACCGTGAGCCTGGCCAGTGGCAGCCGGACCCGCAGCTGGCGGGCCTTGCGCAGGCCGAGCGCGGTGCTGCACACGGCGCGGACCAGGTCCATCGCGCGGGCCAGCTCGTCGTCGGCCGGCCAGCTGGCCAGGTCGGGCCAGTCGGCCAGGTGCACGCTCGGCTCGCAGGTCAGCCCGCGCCAGATCGCCTCGGTGGTCAGCGGTAGCAGCGGGGCGGCGGCCCTGGTGACCGCCTCGAGCACGGTCCACAGCGTGTCGAGCGCGGCAGCGTCGCCGGCCCAGAACCGGTCCCTGGACCGGCGGATGTACCAGTTGGTCAGCCCCTCGAGGTACTCGCGCAGCAGCTGGCAGGCCTGCGGCACGTCGTACACGTCGAGCAGCGCGGCCAGCTGGCCGACCGTGGCGCGGGTCTTAGCCAGGATGTAGCGGTCGAGCACGTGCCCGCTGGCCGTGGACGACCTGGCCTGGTAGGACTCGGCGTTCGCGTACAGCGCGAAGAAGTAGTAGCTGTTCCACAGCGGCAGGATCGCCTGCCGGACCGCGTCGCGGATGCCGGGCTCGCTGACGACCAGGTTGCCGCCGCGCAGGACCGGGCTGGACATCAGGTACCAGCGCATGGCGTCCGAGCCGTAGGTGTCGAACACCTCGTTGACGTCCGGGTAGTTGCCCAGGCTCTTGGACATCTTCTGCCCGTCGCTGGCCAGGATGATGCCGTGACTCACGCAGCTGCGGAAGGCCGGCCTGTCGAACAGCGCGGTGGCCAGCACGTGCAGCGTGTAGAACCAGCCGCGGGTCTGGCCGATGTACTCCACGATGAAATCGCCAGGGTAGTGCGAGTCGAACCAGTCGGCGTTCTCGAACGGGTAGTGCACCTGGGCGAACGGCATCGAGCCCGACTCGAACCAGCAGTCAAGCACCTCAGGCACCCGGCGCATCACCGACTTGCCAGTCGGGTCGTCTGGGTTGGGCCTGACCAGCTCGTCGATGGCCGGCCGGTGCAGGTCGTCAGGGCGCACGCCGAAGTCGCGCTCGAGCTCGTCGAGCGAGCCGTACACGTCGGTGCGCGGGTAGTTCGGGTCGTCGCTCTGCCAGACCGGAATCGGCGAGCCCCAGAACCGGTTCCTGCTGATCGACCAGTCCCGCGCGTTCTCCAGCCACTTGCCGAACTGGCCGTGCTTGACGTGCTCGGGCACCCAGGTGATCTGCTCGTTCAGCTCGACCATCCGGCGGGAGAACTTGGTCACCTCGACGAACCAGCTGGCCACCGCCTTGTAGATCAGCGGGTTCCGGCACCGCCAGCAGTGCGGGTAGGAGTGCGTGTAGGTCTCCTGCCTGACCAGGCTGCCCTGCTCGCGCAGCCTGGCGGTGATCGGCTTGTTCGCCTCGAACACGTGCAGGCCCTCGAAGTCGGGCACCACGTTCGTGAACTTGGCGTGCTCGTCCACGGTGAGCACTGTCGGGATCCCGGCGTCGGTGCACGCGGCCGCGTCGGCCTCGCCGTAGGCAGGCGCCATGTGCACCACGCCGGTGCCGTCCTCGGTGGTCACCTCGTCGGACAGGATGACCCGGAACGCGTTTTCCGTGCCGAATCTCGCCACGTCGGTGAGGTAAGGCAGCAGCGGCTGGTACCTGCGCCCGGCCAGGTCAAGGCCGGTCACGGTGTCGATCCGCTCGAAGCCCGCCAGCTCGCGCTCGTATGCCGCGACCCGGTCCTCGGCCAGGATGTACCGCTCGTACTCGCGCTCCATGACCGCGTACCTGATGTCGGCGCCGACCGCGAGCGCCAGGTTGGACGGCAGCGTCCACGGCGTGGTGGTCCAGGCCAGCAGCCATTCCCCGGTCTCCAGCTTGAACCTGACAGTGACCGACGGGTCCTGCCTGTCCTGGTAGACGTCGTCGTCCATCCGCAGCTCGTGGTTGGACAGCGGCGTCTCGCACCGCCAGCAGTACGGCAGCACCTTGAAGCCCTCGTACACCAGGCCCTTGTCGTGCAGCTGCTTGAACGCCCACATGACGCTTTCCATGTAGGACAGGTCGAGCGTCTTGTAGTCGTGCTCGAAGTCCACCCAGCGGGCCTGCCTGGTGACGTACTCCTGCCACTCGCGGGTGTAGCGCAGCACGGACTCGCGGCAGGCCTGGTTGAACCCGCCGATGCCCATCGCCAAGATGTCGGCCTTGCCGGAGATGCCGAGCTGCTGCTCCGCCTCCACCTCGGCGGGCAGGCCGTGGCAGTCCCAGCCGAACCTGCGCTCGACCCGGCGGCCCTGCATGGTGCGGAACCGCGGCACCAGGTCCTTGACGTACCCGGTCAGCAGGTGCCCGTAGTGCGGCAGGCCGTTGGCGAACGGCGGCCCGTCGTAGAACACGAACTCGGCGTCGGCCGGCCGCTGCCTGACCGACTTGGCGAAGGTGTCGTTCGCCGCCCAGTAGGCCAGCACCTCGCGCTCGAGGTCGGGGAAGACAGGCTGCGGCGGCACGCCGCCGGCCTGGGCATCGGCTGTGGCGCCTGCCGTGTCGGCGGCGCCTGCCATGTCGGCGGCGTCCGCGGTGTCGGCGGCGTCCGCGGCGGGTCCGGTGCGCGGATAGACGGCCATGGAAGCGGTTCCTCGCGGTGCGGCTCGGCCTGCTGCGGCTCTGCAGCAGTTGCGAGGACGACTCGCCCGCTCCGGCGCGGGCGACCCGCGGTACCACCTCGCTTGCCGCCGGGAAGGCGACCGCTCATCGGCTGGCTGTGACGGGCCAGACCCGTCCGGTTCTAGTCAGGCCGCCTGCGGCCCTTTCTTCCGGAAGCTCCCCGGTGATAGCCGGATCGTCGCCTTGTGCCTCTCAGCCTATCCGGTGCCCGCAACTTCATTCGCGAACGGCGGCGCCGGCGGGTCACCCCACCAGCCGCGGAGGAACCGCTGGGCGCTGGCGCAGGCGCCGGCCAGCGGCCCGTCGGGGTGCTCGAGCGCCTGCCCGATCAGCTCGCCGATCCTGGCCTGCACGTCGGCGAGCACCTGGGCGGGCGAGGCGTCGGCGGCCGACCGGTAGCCAAGCACGCCGCCGGCGTTGCACACGAAATCGGGCAGCGCAGCGATGCCGCGCTGGCGAAGCACGTCCGCACCGGCCCTGGTATAAGGCACGTTTGCCGCGGGCGCCACCACCTGGACTTTGGCTGGGAACGCCTCGGCTACCCGGCTGGTCACGCTTCCCGGCCTGGCGCCTGGCACGAGCACATCGGCTGGCACGCTGAACAACTCGCTCGTCGGCCCGGCGGGCCGGCCGTAGGCAAGCACGCACCGGTCGCCGTGCTCGCGGCGCAGGTCGAGCAGCCGCTGCACGTCCAGGCCGGCCGGGTCGTGCAGCGAGCCGGCCACGGTGGACACGCCGACCACCCGGCCGCCCCTGCGGCTGACCTCGCGGGCCACGCCGCCGCCGACCTTGCCGAATCCCTCGATCGCGACCGAGCCGCCGTCCAGCCCGCTTCCGGTCCGTGCGCGCAGCGCGGTGTCGGCCGCTACCGTCACGCCGAAGCCGGTCAGCAGGTCCTCGAACGGCACGTCGTCGACCACCGCGCTGATCGCGGCCGGCGCGGCCCGCCGCGCGCGCAGTGGCGCGAAGTCTTCCTCGAACGTGCCCATGTCCGGTCCGGTGAGGAACCGGCCATCGTCGGCCAGCGGCTGGATCTCCGCGCAGTAGGCAGCCAGCTTCGCGGCTCGCGACTCCTTGTCGGCCGGATCGCCGATGATGCCTGCCTTGGCGCCGCCCATCTCGGCCCCGAGCGCGGCGAACTTGTAGGTCATGGCCCTGGCCAGCAGCGCGACCTCGTGCTCGGACACGTCAGGGGCCAGCCGCGTGCCGCCGGCGCTGTGCGGCGCGCCGGACAGGTCAAACACGATGAAACCGGGAACCGAGCGCAGCCCGACGACTTCCGCCATCACATCTCCAGGTCTGATCTTGGCCAGCGTGCTGGCTGGGTACCTACTGCTCGAACAACAAACGGCAGTAGGTACCTAACCACGACACTGCGACCGCGGAGGGATGAGTCGTGGCAACCAAAACATTCGCTTCGGCGGGCGACCTGACGGCCAAGGAGCAGACCCTCGAGGTGCTTGCCGACGGGGTGTACGCGCTGACCGCCGAGGGCGACCCGAACATCGGCGCGATCGAGGGCGAGGACTTCCTGGTCTGCTTCGAGGCGCTCGCCACCCCGGTGGCCGCCAGCCGCTGGCTGGCCAGGCTGCGGGAACTGACCGACAAGCCGGTCCGCTACCTGGTGTTGTCGCACTACCACGCGGTCCGGGTGCTCGGCGCGTCGGCGTTCGGCGCCGAGGTGATCGTGGCGCACGAGCGGACCCGCGCGCTGATCGCCGAGCGCGGGCAGCAGGACTGGCAGAGCGAGCTTGGCCGGATGCCGCGGCTGTTCGAGCAGCCGGACTCGATCCCCGGCCTGACCTGGCCGACGCTGACCTTCTCCGACAAGCTCAGCATCGACCTCGGCGGCGACCGCGGCGACCTGGTGCTGCAGTTCTGCGGCCGCGGCCACACCGAGGGCGACATCGTGGCCTGGCTGCCCGCCAGCAAGGTGCTGTTCGCCGGCGACCTAGTCGAGGCGCAGGCGGCGCTGTACACCGGCGACGCGTTTCACCGTGACTGGCTGAGCGCGACGCTGGACCGGGTGCAGCAGTTCGCCGCGCAGACGCTGGTCGGCGGCCGCGGCGGGGTCTGTCACGGCGCAGAGGAGGTCGACGCCGCGATCGCGCAGACCAGGAACTTCCTGCAGGTGATGCTCGGTGAGGTCGGCGCGGTCCGGGACGCGGGCGGCACGCTGCGCGATGCGTTCGGCGCCGCGCACGCGGCACTGGCCGGCCGGTACGGCAAGTGGCCGATCTTCGAGCACTGCATGCCGTTCAACGTGTCCAGGCTGTGGGACGAGCTGTCCGGGATCGAGCGGCCGGTGATCTGGACCGCGCAGCGCGACCGCGACGTCTGGAATCAGCTGCAGGAGCAGCGGGGGGGTCCAGGGGGGTCGTCCCCCGAGGGGCAGCACTGACCGCCAGGCATGACCGACGTGACCGGCAGCCTCGCGGGCCGCGGCACCGTGGCGGTGCTCGGCAACGGGCCGGTCGGGCAGACCACCGCGCTGCTGCTGGCCAGGTGGGGCGTGCGCACCGTGCTGCTTGACGGCAGGCCGGAACGGGACCTGGCCGGATCCAGGTCGATCTGCCAGCAGCGCGACGTGCTGGACATCTGGGAGTCGGCCGGGGCCGGGGCGCGGATCGCCGCCGAGGGCGTCACCTGGACCACGGCCAGGACCTTCTACCGCAACCGTGAGCTGTTCAGCTACCGGCTGCCTGACTCCGGCGGCTCGCCGTTCCCGCCGTTCGTGAACATCTCGCAGTCAAGGACCGAGCAGCTGCTTGACCAGCGGATCCAGGCCGAGCCGCTGATCAGCGTGCGGTGGGGTCACCTGGTCACCGGGATCAGCCAGGAGGCCGGCGGCGTGCGGGTGCGCTGCCAGACGCCGTCCGGCGTGCTTGAGCTGCCCGCCGACTACGCCGTGGCCTGCCTCGGCGGGCACTGCGACGACATCCGCGGCCAGCTCGGCGTGCGCTTCGACGGGAAGTCTTTCGACGACAAGTTCCTGATCTGCGACATCAGGGTTCAGTTGCCCGGCTGGGCCAGCGAGCGCCGGTTCTACTTCGACCCGCCGTGGAATCCTGGCAGGCAGGTGCTCATCCACCCGTGCCCAGACTCCACCTTCAGGATCGACTGGCAGGTGCCGGCCGACTTCGACCTGGCAGCCGAGCAGGCAACCGGGGCGCTCGACGCCCGGATCCTGGCGGTGATCGGCGACCGGCCGTACTCGGTGGCCTGGCAGTCGGTGTACCGGTTTTCGTCCCAGGTCGCGGACCGGATGCGGGCCGGCCGGGTGCTGCTGGCCGGGGACTGCGCGCACCTGTTCTCGCCGTTCGGCGCGCGCGGGCTCAACTCCGGCGTGGCCGACGCGGAGAACGCGGCCTGGAAGCTCGGCTGGGTGCTGCACGGCTGGGCGCCAGACCGGCTGCTTGACAGCTACCACGCCGAGCGGCACGCGGCGGCGCTGGAGAACCTGGCGGTCACCACCGCCACGATGGACTTCCTGGTGCCGCAGGACGACGGGCAGCGGCGGCACCGGCTGGCCGCGCTGCAGGCGGCGGCGCGCGATCGGTCCGCCGCCGCGGCGGTCGACTCGGGCCGGCTGGCCGAGCCGTTCTGGTACGACAGCTCCCCGCTGACCACCGGTGATGCGTCGCGTCCGGTCGGCGGCCGCCCGGCGCGCGGCACGCTGCCGCCGGCCGGTCCCGGCATCGTGCTGCCCGACCTGCCGGTT
>JASHQL010000527.1 GCA_030039155.1 Streptosporangiaceae bacterium
GCCAGGCCCAGCCTGCCGGCGGCAGCGGCGCCGAGACCGGCAACGGCACCGGCGCGCAGCCCGACGGCGACCCGGCGGTCGAGCAGGACGGCACCGCGGCCGACGACCAGGTGCTGGATGGCGTGCCGCCGCCCAGGTCCGGCGACCAGGCAGCGGGCAAGGCCAAGCCAGGCAGCGGCGCGGCCAGGCAGGGCATCGGGCGGCTGACCGACTCGGCGAGCACCCGCCGCAAGTCGGTGGTCTTCGAGGAGGACGACGAGCTCGACGTGCCAGATTTCCTGAAGTGACAGCGCAGGCTGGCACTGGCGGATCGTCTGCGCAGGCCGGCCAGGCCGCGGCCGGGCTGCCCGGCCTGGTCGGGCCGCCGCGCGAGCTGGTCGGCGGAGTGCTGACGCTGGTCACCGGCAGGCAGGGCGGCCGCAGCGCGGCGCCGTTCTGGTCGCTGAATCTGGGCTACGGCGTTCCTGACGATCCAGCCGCCGTCGCGGCAAACCGGCAGCTGGTGGCTGCCGCGTGCGGGCTGTCCGCCGATGACACCGCCTGGATGCGGCAGGCGCACGGCACCGACGTGGGCTACGTCACCGCCGGCTCGGCCGCCGTTCCTGCCGGTCAGCTCGACGCCATCTACACCGACCGGCGCGGCCTTGCGCTCGCCGTCCTGGTGGCCGACTGCGCGCCGGTGCTGCTCGCCGATCCGGTGGCCGGGCTGATCGGCGCCGCGCATGCCGGCCGGGAGGGCATGGCGGCCGGGGTGCTGCCCGCGCTGATCGCGGCGATGACGGCGGCGGGCGCCGAGCCCGCCAGGACGCATGCGCTGATCGGCCCGTCGATCTGCGGCGGGTGCTACGAGGTGCCGGCCGCGATGCGCGACCGGGTCGGCGGGCTGGTGCCGGCCTCGGCCTGCCTGACCAGGGCGGGCACGCCGGGGCTTGATATCGCGGCCGGCCTGCGCAGCCAGCTTGGTGCCGCGTCGGTCGGGCAGGTCAGCCAGGATCCGCGGTGCACCGCTGAGTCAGCCGAGCTGTACTCCTACCGCCGGGACGGCGCCACCGGCAGGTTCGCCGCGCTGATCTGGCTGACGGCGGGGCCTCGGTGACGGCCGCGGGCCTGCCGGTGCCCTGGGCGGGCGCTCACGGCGGGCCGGCACCGGGTGATCATGGGCTCCAGCCGGTCCTGACCGGATCAACCCCATGATCACCCGAGCTGACGGGGCGCGGCGGGCCGAGCTGGCCGAGAACCTGGCCGGCCTGCGGGCCCAGATCGCCGCCGCCTGCCTGGCGGCGGGCCGCGACCCGGCGGAGGTCACGCTGATCGCGGTGACCAAGACCTTTCCCGCCTCCGATGTCGCGCTGCTCGCAGACCTCGGGGTCACCGATATTGGCGAGAACAGGGACGCGGAGGCTGCCGGGAAAGCGGCCGAGTGCGCCGCGCTCGGTCTTTCGCTGCGCTGGCATTTCATCGGCCAGCTGCAGGTTAATAAGGCCGCCAGCGTGGTGTCCTATGCGTACATGGTCCATTCCGTGGATCGGTTCAGGCTGATTACCGCGCTCGGCCGCAGGGCGACCGCGGCCGGCCGCGAGGTGCGCTGCCTGGTCCAGCTCAACCTGGCCGGTGACCTGGCGCCGGCCGCTGCGGATGCCGCCAGCGGGGCCGGTCAGGGCGGCCGCGGCGGTGCCCCGGCCGCCGAGGCGGCAGGCCTTGCGGACGCGATCGCGGCCGAGCCGGGCCTGCTGCTGCGCGGTGTCATGACGGTGGCGCCGCTCGGCGAAGATCCGGTGCCCGCCTTCAGCCGGCTCCGCGAGGCCTCGGCCCAGTTGCGCGCCAGACACCCGCAGGCAACGGTGATCTCGGCCGGAATGAGCGCTGACCTGGCACAGGCCATTTCACAGGGCGCAACACACGTGCGAATTGGTACGGCGTTGCTCGGCGGCCGGCGAGCCTTCGTCAGGTAATGTCCGACGCGTGGCAGACCGCGTGAGCTGGGCCGCGCGGCGGGCGACGGAGGGCAGAAGATGCCGAGCGCGATGCGCAAGATGGCGGTCTATCTCGGCCTGGTAGAGGACGACAACCGATACGACGACCACTACCAGGATGAATACGCCGACGACGAGTACGACGAGTACGGCGCTGACCTGGTGCAGGAGGACCCCGTCGAGCACGAGGCACTGCCAGGCCGGGACGGCCAGCTGACCGGCCGCCAGGGGGAGCGGCGGGCCGGGAGTCTCGTCCAGACTACCGATTTGGCCCGTATCACCACCTTGCATCCGCGCACGTACAATGAAGCGCGTACGATCGGAGAGCACTTTCGCGAGGGCACTCCGGTGATCATGAACCTGACCGAGATGGTCGACAGCGATGCCAAGCGGCTGGTGGACTTCTCGGCAGGGCTGATCTTCGGACTGCGCGGGAGCATCGAACGGGTGACGAACAAGGTGTTCCTGCTCTCCCCGGCCAACGTCGAGGTGGCGGCCGAGGACAAGGCCAGGATCGCGGAGCGTGGCTTCTTCAATCAGAGCTAGTCGCGACCGGACAGGATGGGGCGCACGGCGATGACCGTAACGGTCATGTCCGTGCAGGCAGGGCAGGAATGTGGACATAGTCAAGCTCGTTGCGTTTTACCTGCTATCCATCTACCTGCTACTGCTGATCGGCAGGCTGATCTTCAGCTGGATCCAGGCCTTTGCGCACGACTGGAGCCCAAGCGGCATCGTGCTTGTGATCGCTGAGAGTGTCTATTCGGCGACCGATCCGCCACTGAGATTTCTCAAGCGCTACATTCCCTCGCTCAGGCTCGGTAATGTGGCTCTTGACCTCAGCTTCATGCTGCTGTTCCTGGTGGTGTTCGTGGCCTGGGAGTTCGTCCGCCCGGTGTAGCCAGGTTTTTCCGGGTGGGCTGGCCAGGGCAAACGTAAGGATCACCGGCAACAGCTGCACCATGCGTAGTACGGCACCACAAGTGATCGGGTAGCGTCCATAGGGGACCACGCTCCAAGGAGACAAGATGCCACTGATGCCCGCGGATGTGCGGAACAAGCAGTTCAGCACGACCAGGCTCAGGCCCGGCTACGACGAAGAGGAAGTGGATGCCTTCCTCGACGAGGTAGAGGCACGGCTCGACGAGCTGATCCAGGAGAACGAGGAGCTGCGAGCCAAGCTCGCCGAGGTGCTGCGCGGGAAGCCGCCGGTCGGCCTGAACGCTCCGAACCCCGAGCCGGTGCCGGACTTCATGGCCCCAGAGCCGCCCAGGCACGAGCCTGAGCGCCGCCCCGAGCCGGCGCTGATGGGCGGGCTGAAGCCGGTCGAGGACAACATGGACACCGCGGCCAGGGTGCTGGCGCTTGCCCAGCAGACCGCCGACCAGGCCATCGCCGACGCCCGCCGGGAGGCAGACGAGACCCTGGGCAGGGCCAGGCGCGAGGCCGACGACATCCTCACCAAGGCCCGCCGCCAGTCCGAGCAGATCACCGGCGACGCGCGGGCCAGGGCAGAGAGCCTGGAGCGGGACGCCCAGGAGCGGCACCGTCAGGCCATGGGCTCGCTCGTGCAGTCGCGCGAGGAGCTGGAGCGCCGGGTGGACGACCTGCGTGCCTTCGAGCGCGAGTACCGCAGCAGGCTGAAGGCTTACCTTGAGGGTCAGCTCCGTGACCTCGAGGCCGGCGCGGCCGACAGCGGCGTGTTCCCGGCCATGGGAACCGGCTCGCAGCCTGCCCTGAACAGCGGCATGACGCACATGGACATGCGCAACGGCCAGCAGGGCGTGACCGGCGGCTACGGGGCCATCCCCGAGCCTGTCGGGCACAATGGTGGGTTCCATCCTTCCGACGCCGGGCAGCACGACCGGCGGTAGGCCGCCGGACTCACCGGCGCGTAGGTAGCGGAGTTAGCCGTTGATCCGGTTTGGCGCGATCTTGTCGGTCGTGATAGTCGCGATCGGATTGCTGGCAGCCGGGGCTATATCGGCCGACCTGACGCTCGTCTACCTGTCCATCGGCGTGGCCGCGCTCGCGCTGGTGCTGCTGATCGCCGGCATCGCGATCTGGCGGGACGCCATCTTCGGCCAGCCGAAGGTGGCAGAGCCGGCCAGCGACGCCCAGGCCAGCCAGTTCGCCCAGCACGCGGGACCGCAGGCCGCGGCGGCTGCCTGGGCGGGAGCCGCCGCAGCGCAGCCGCTGCCTGACAAGTCGGCGCCGGACAAGCCGTCCGCCACCCGGCAGTTCGCGGCACCGCAGGAGTTCGCGACAGCGCAGGGGCTTGCGGCACCGGCGGCCGGCGAGCCGTTCGCCGCCCGGCCGTTCGCGGTGCAGC
>JASHQL010000528.1 GCA_030039155.1 Streptosporangiaceae bacterium
CGGCGCCGCAGTCGCCAGGGCCGCAGTCGTCCGAACCACGGGCGCCGCAAGCACGGGCGCCGCAACCACGGGTGCCGCAACCGCGGGCGTCCCAGACCCGGGCGCGGGTGCCGCACCGGACCGGGCTCAGGCGGCTCCGGCTGCGCAGGGGCAGCCCGGTACGCAGGCTGTATCTCACGCTGGCGTGCATCGTCGCGGCCATGGCACTGCTCGGCGCCCGGCTGGTGCAGATGCAGGGACTGGATTTCGGGCTGTACCGGACCGAGGCCGCGCAGCACTGGCTGAAGACCATCGCGATCCCGGCAGCCCGCGGCTCGATCACCGCCAGCAACGGCGCGGTGCTGGCGATGACCGTGCAGACCGACGTGGTGTTCGCCGACCCGGTGCAGATCAGCCGGGCGGACCGGGCGACGTACGCGGCCAAGCTCGCCGGGCCGCTGCGGACGAGCCAGCAGGCGATCGTCAACCTGATCGACAATCCGACCTCACCGCAGTACGTGGTGCTGGCCAAGGCGGTCAGTGCGTCGGTGGCCAGCCGGATCGCCGGCCTGAACCTGCTCGGGATCGGGCTGACGCCCAGCTACTCGACCGTTTATCCCAACGGCGACCTGGCCTCAGACATCGTCGGCTTCACCGACCTGAACGCCAGCGGCACGCTGGTCGGCGAGGCCGGGGTCGAGCAGGAATACAACAAGCTGCTCAGCGGCCGGCCCGGCAGCCAGGTGGTGGAGACCGGGCCGGACCAGGTGCCGGTGCCGCTCAGCCAGGCGCGGGTCAAGCCCGCGGTGCCGGCGGGCAACCTGCGGCTCACCATTCAGCCGGACATCCAGTACGAGGCGGAGCAGCAATGCAAGCTGCGGGTGGCGCTGACCAGGGCCAGGAGCTGCTCGGTGGTGGTCATGCAACCGTCGACCGGCCGGATCCTGGCGATGGCGCAGTGGCCCACCTATAACCCGGCGGCGCCCGCCAGCCTGGCCGCCACCCACGACATCGGGGTGGCGAACGTGTTCGCGCCTGGCAGCACCCTGAAGTCGGTCACGGTGGCCGCCGCGCTGGAGCGCGGCGGCCAGACGCCGATGACCGCGTACACCATCCCGTACTCGATCAACATCGACGGCTACCAGTTCCACGACGCCGAGTTCCACCCGACCGTGCGGTACACCATCGCCGGCATCCTGGCGCACTCGAGCAACGTCGGCATGGTCCAGGTGGCCGGGCACATCTCGCCGATGACGCAGTACCGGTACCTGCGTGCCTTCGGGCTCGGCTCGCTCAGCGGCATCAACCTGCCCGGGGAGAGCGCGGGCCTGCTGCCCAAGCCTGGCTCACCCGATTACTACGGCGACGACCGGTATGAGTACTCCTTCGGGCAGGGCCTCGGCGTCACCGCCATCCAGATGGCCAGCATCTACGCGACCATCGCGAACGGCGGCGTCCGGGTGCAGCCGACGCTGATCGCGGGCAGCACGAACGCGGCAGGGGTCTTCAGGCCGGCCAGGCCGTCGCCACGGCGCCGGGTGATCGAGGCGTCGACCGCGAGCACGCTGATGAAGATCTTGCAGCAGGTGCCGTACGTGGACGAGCAGGCAGGCGAGCCGTGGGGGCTGATCCCCGGTTACCCGGTCGCGGCCAAGACCGGCACCGCGCAGGTTTCCGACCCGCGGCTCGGCACCTGCCTGTGCAAATACGGCTCGAGCTACATCGGGATCGCCCCGGCGAACGACCCCAAGCTGGTCGTGGCGGTGAACATCCAGGACCCGGCACGCGGCTATTACGGCGACGTGGTGGCCGGGCCGGTCTTCTACAACGTGATGAGATTTGCGCTGCAGACCATGAAGATCCCGCCGACCCGTGCCAAGCCGCCCTACATCAGGCTCACGGCCCGGTGAACCGAGGTACCCTCTGCCCGTGCCAGCGGCCCTTCGTCCGGAACACATGCCTGCGCGCCCGCTTGCCGGGCTCGCGGACCTGCTCGGCCTCAGGGCCGCCGACCAGGACGTGTTCGACTCGCTGGCCCGATCAGGACGCGAGCCAGGCGTGTCGGGCGTTACCCACGACTCGCGCGCGGTCCGGCCTGGCGACCTGTACGCCGCGCTGCCAGGGAGCAGGTTCCACGGTGCCGACTTCTGCGCGCAGGCCGCGGCGGCCGGCGCGGTCGCGGTGCTGACCGACCACGATGGCCTTGATGCCGCGGTGCGCAGCGGCCTGCCGGTCTTCGTGGTGACCGATCCCAGGTCACGGCTCGGCGAGGTGGCCGCGTGGATCTACCGGCAGCCGTCTGAGCGGCTGCTGCTGATCGGCGTCACCGGGACCAGCGGCAAGTCGACCACCAGCTACCTGCTCGAGTCCGGGCTCGCGATGGCAGGCCTGCAGACCGGGCTGATCGGCGGCGTGCAGATCAAGGTCGGGGACGAGGTCACCGACAGCGGCCTGACCACGCCGGAGGCTACCGACCTGCAGGCGCTGCTCGCGCTGATGGTGCAGCGCAAGGTCGGCGCGGTGGCGATGGAGGTATCAAGCCACGCGCTGGCGCTGCACCGGGTGGCCGGGACCAAATACGACATCGCGATCTTCACCAACCTGTCCCAGGACCATCTGGACTTCCACGCCGACCTCGACGACTACTTCGCGGCCAAGGCCGAGCTGTTCACGCCGAAGTACTCGGCGGCGGGCGTGGTGAACATCGACGACCCGCGCGGCAGGCAGCTTGCCGCGGCGGCGGACATCCCGATGACCACCTTTTCCGCGGCCGGTCAGCGGGCGGCCGACTGGCGCGCCGTGGACGTCAGGTCGGGAGCGGACGGCAGCACGTTCAGGGTGATCGGGCCTGGCGGCATCGAGGCGGATGCGTCGGTCGCCCTGCCCGGCGCGTTCAACGTGGCCAACGCGCTCGGCGCGATCGTCGCGCTGGTCGAGGCGGGCATCGGGGTGGCCGACGCGGTGGCCGGCGTGGCCGCCTGCGCGGGCGTGCCAGGCCGGCTCGAACGAGTCGAAGCGGGCCAGGATTTCACCGTGCTCGTGGACTACTCGCACAAGCCCGGAGCGGTGGAGGCCGTGCTGACCGCGCTGCGCCAGGTGACCCAGGGCAGCCTGCTGATCGTGCTTGGCTGCGGCGGCGACCGGGACGCAGGCAAGCGGCCGATGATGGGCGCCGCGGCCGCGAGCCTCGCCGACACCGCGATCTTCACCAGCGACAACCCGCGATCGGAGGACCCGCTGGTGATCCTCGCTGAGATGCTGGCCGGCGCGCTCGAGGTGCCGGAGGAAAGACGTGCGCACGTCGTCGTCGAGCCGGACCGTGCCGCCGCCATCGGGCTTGCCGTCGGCCGGGCGGCCAAGGGCGATGTGCTGGTGATCGCGGGCAAGGGACACGAGCGCGGCCAGTACGTCGGCCGTGCGGTGATCCCGTTCGACGACCGCGAGGTGGCAGCCGAGGCCCTGCAGCGGCGCCGGTCCGCCGAGGATGCGACGATAACCGGCGTCCAGCCTGCCGCGTCTTGGTATGCAGGGACCAGCGATGCTGCCCAGGCTCGGGGGGACAACCCGCCCAAGCCCGTGGAAGAACAGGCCTACCCGGAGGATCAGTGATCCCGCTGTCGGTCGCGCAGGTTGCCGAGATCACCGGCGCCGCGCTCGATCAGGTGGCCGACGCCAGCGTGCCGGTGTCAGGCCCCGTCGTCATCGACTCGCGGGAGGCACAGCCAGGCAGCCTGTTCGTCGCGCTGCCCGGCACCAGGGCCGACGGGCACGAGTTCGCCGCGGCCGCGGTGGCGGCGGGCGCCGTCGCCGTGCTTGCCGCCAGGCCGGTCGGCGTGCCCGCGCTGATCGTGCCCGACGTGCAGGCTGCCCTTGGCGTGCTGGCCAGGGGCGTGCTCGACCTGCTGCCCGCGGTGACGGTGGTCGGCATCACCGGCTCGGTGGGCAAGACCAGCACGAAGGATTTCACCGCGCAGCTGGTCGAGCAGCTCGGGCCGACGGTCGCGCCGCGCAACTCGTTCAACAACGAGATAGGCCATCCGCTGACGGTGCTGCAGTGCGACGAGCACACACGTTTCCTGATATCTGAGCTTTCCGCACGCGGACCTGGCCATATCACGGCGCTGTGCAAGATCGCGCCGCCGCGGTTTGGCGCCGTGCTGTGCGTCGGGCACGCGCATGTCGGTGAGTTCGGCGGCATCGACGAGATCGCGAAGGCCAAGGGCGAGCTGGTGGCGGCGCTGCCGCCGGACGGCGTCGCGGTGCTGAACGCGGACGACCCGCGGGTGCTGGCGATGGCGGCGCGCACCGCGGCGCGGGTGGTCACCTTCGGCCGGTCGCCAGGCGCCGACGTGCGCGCGGCGGATGTCACGGTCGACGAGCTGGGCAGGGCGGCCTTCCTCCTCAGGATGGGAACGAGGAGCCTTCCGGTGACGCTGCGCTTGCACGGCGAGCACCAGGTGCAGAACGCGCTCGCCGCGGCCGCGCTGGCCCGCGAGCTTGGCATGCAGCCTGCGCAGATCGCCGCCGGGCTGGCCGCCGCGGTGGCCAGGAGCAAGTGGCGGATGGAGGTCACCGACAGGGCCGACGGCGTCACCGTGGTGAACGACGCCTACAACGCCAACCCGGAGTCCGTGCTCGCCGCGCTCGCTGCGCTGGCCGCGATGACTGGTCACGGTTCCGGCCGCCGCGGCTTTGCCGTGCTCGGCGAGATGACCGAGCTCGGCGAGCTGGCCGGCCGGGCGCACGAGTCGGTCGGCGCGGCGGCGGCGCGGGCCTGCGTGGCCGGCCTGATCGTCGTCGGCGACGCCGCCGCGGGGATGCTGGACGGCGCCAAGTCGGTGCCGTCCTGGCACGGCGAGCTGCTGCACGTGGCTGATCAGCAGGCCGCGCTCGAGCTGCTGGCCGACCGGCTCAGCCCGGGTGACGTGGTGCTGGTCAAGGCATCGCATTCGATCGGCCTCGAGCGCCTGGCGCTGGCGCTCGCCGAGGCCGGCGGGCGTTCCCGGTCGGCTGCGCAGGCAGGGGAGTCCGCCGGGTGAAGACCATCATCGTGTCGGCCGGCGTCTCGCTGCTGCTGGCGCTGTTCGGCACGCCGCTGGCCATCAAGCTGTTCCGCAGCCGCGGCTACGGCCAGCTGATCAGGGAGGAAGGCCCCAAGGCGCACCTGACCAAGCGCGGCACCCCGACGATGGGCGGCGCGGTGATCGTGGTCGCGTCGCTGATCGGCTACGCGGCCGGGCACGTGGTCACCGACGAGGGCGTCACCGCGTCCGGCATCCTGGTGCTGGGGCTGATGACCGGCCTCGGGCTTGTCGGCTTCATCGACGACTTCATCAAGATCTACAAGCAGACCAGTCTTGGCCTGCGCAGCCGCGCCAAGCTGGCCGGCCAGGCGGTGGTCGGCGCGCTGTTCGCGCTCGAGGTGCTGAAACGGCCGGACGGCTACGGCATCACCCCGGCCGACACCAAGCTGTCGTTCCTGCACGACATCGGGCCGTCGATCGGCGTGCTGCCGTTCGTGATCTGGATCGTCTTCCTGATCGCCGGGACGTCGAACGCGGTGAACCTCACCGACGGACTCGACGGCCTGGCCACCGGCGCGACCGTGCAGGTGCTCGCCGCTTACACGCTGATCGGGATCTGGCAGGAGCGCAACGACTGCACCAACTTCCTGTCCAAGCAGTGCTACGCGGTGCGCGACCCGCTGGACATGGCGGTGGTGGCGGCCTCGGTGCTCGGCGCCTGCTTCGGCTTCCTGTGGTGGAACGCGCCGCCCGCCAAGATCTTCATGGGCGATACCGGCTCGCTCGCGCTCGGCGGCGTGCTCGCCGGGCTGGCCATCTGCACGCTGACCCAGCTGCTGCTCGCGATACTCGGCGGGCTGTTCGTGATCATCGCGCTGTCGGTGATGATCCAGGTCAGCTCGTTCAAGATGACCGGTAAACGGGTGTTCAAGATGGCGCCGCTGCAGCATCACTTCGAGCTGCTCGGCTGGGCCGAGACCACGATCGTGATCAGGTTCTGGCTGATCTGCGGGCTCTGCGTGGCGCTCGGCCTTGCCATCTTCTACGTCGAGTGGCTGCGGCTGCCGGGCTGAGCGTGATGGCTCATTCGCAGGCGGTGCCCTGGCAGCTGGCCGGGCGGCAGGTGTGCGTGGTCGGGCTCGGCATCACCGGCAAGTCGGCCGCGCTGCAGCTGGCGGCCGCCGGCGCCCGCGTGGTCGCGCTGGACTCGCGAGCTGACGCCGAGCGGCGCGCGGTGGCCGATCAGCTGTCCGCCGCCGGGGTGGTGTCGCGGCTCGGCCCCGACTCGCTCGGGCCAGACGCCAAGCTGCCGGCCGGCACCGAGCTGGTGATCACCTCGCCTGGCCTGCGCCCGGACACGCCGTTGCTGGCCCGCGCGGTGGCCGACGGGGTCGAGGTGATCGGCGACGTGGAGCTGGCCTGGCGGCTCCGCCCGGTGCTCGCCGACGGCTCGCGGCAGCGCTGGCTCGGGGTGACCGGGACGAACGGCAAGACCACCACGGTGCGGATGCTGGCGGCGATGCTGGCCGCCGCCGGGCACCGCAGCGTGGCCGCTGGCAACGTCGGCATCCCGATCCTGGACGTGGTGGCCGAGGCCACCCCGTACGAGATCGTCGCGGTCGAGCTGTCCAGCTTCCAGCTGTACTGGAGCGCGACGCTGGCGCCGGCCGCGGCCGTGCTGCTGAACCTGGCGCCGCACCACCTGGACTGGCACGACGACCTCGAGTCGTACGCGAAGGCCAAGAGCCGGGTGTTCGGCCCTGGCACGATCGCGATCTGCAACGCCAACGACGCCGCGACCGTGGCGATCGCGGCCGCCGCGCCTGGCACCGCCAGGGTGGTCGCCTTCCGGCTCGGGCCGCCGGGGCGTGCCGAGCTCGGCGTGGCGGGCGGCGCGCTGGTGGACCGGGCGTTCGCCGAGTCTGAGGTGCTGGCGCCGGTCGAGTCGGTCAGGCCGCCGGCCCCGCACAACGTGG
>JASHQL010000529.1 GCA_030039155.1 Streptosporangiaceae bacterium
GGCGCGGTGCTCGCGGCCGGCCGGGCCGCGGCGCTGCAGTGGGCGGGCCTGCTCCGCGACTCGGCGGTGCTCGAGCTGTACCAGCAGCCGGAACTCGACATCGTCAGCTACTTCCCGGTCACGCCGCAGCGCAGCCTGGCCGCGATCGACGCGGCGTCGGCGCGGATCCTGGCCGGCGGCATGGCTGACCCGGCCGACCCGGTGTTCGTCAGCACGCTGCGGGTCACCGCGGCGCAGTTCCGCCGCCGGCACAGCCTGCCAGCGGGCGGCGCCGACGGCGGCTGGATCCTGCGCAGCGTGCTGATGAAGCCGGAATCCGAGTCGTATGTGCCGCACCTGCACGCCAGGCTGGAGCAGCTCGCCACCAGCTCGCCTTCTCCGTAGTGGCTCAGACGCGGCAGACCGGATGAACTGCCATACTCGCTCTGTACTGGTAAGCGAGAAAAGGGGTGGGAAATGGGGAAAGGTACGTTCCGCGCCCGGCAAGCTGGCCTGGCCGTCGTCATGACGGCCGGCGCTGCGCTGGCGGTGGCGGTGCCGGCCGCCGCGACTGCGTCGGGCGCGGGCACGCATGAGCACGCGGCGGTCGCCACGGCCGCGATCGGCGGGACCTGGGAGGGGACCTATACCTGCTCGCAGGGGCTGACCGGTCTCGACCTGAAGATCAGCCGGCCCGGATCGGGCTCGGCGCTCGACGCGACCTTGAGCTTCTACCCGGTGCCGAAGAATCCGGCAGTGCCGAGCGGCGTCTTTACGATGACCGGGACCTACAACTCCGCGGCGAGCATCACCCTGCAGTTCAGTCGCTGGGTCCGGCAGCCCGCGGGCTACACCTATGTGGACCTGTCCGGCCGGCTGACCGGCGACAAGTTCCACGGCACCGTCACCAGCGGGCCAGGCGGCACCGGCTGCACGACGTTCGCCACGAAGAAGCTGCATGGCAGCTACACGCGCAAGCGGGTCCTCGGCAAGTGGAAGGGCAAGTACACCGGCTGCAACCAGGGCACCACCGGGCTCACCCTGACGATCAAGGCCAGGAAGAGCGGCAACCGGATCAGCGCGATCTTCAAGTTCTACCCGCTGCCGAGCAACCCGGCGCCGGCCAAGGGCAGCTACCTGATGAGCGGCTACTACTTCCCCGGCGGCATCCAGCTGAACCAGGTCAGGTGGATCGACAATCCTGGTGGCTACTCCATGGTCAACATCGTCGGCGGCGCGCCGCGGCACGGCCGGATCAGCGGAGCCGTCGTCGGCTGCACGGCGTTCTCGGTCAAGCGAACCTGACGGCCCGCTGCCACGGGCAGGCTCAGCGGCTCCGGCGCTGAGCCTGCCTGCCCGCTGTACCGTGCTGGCGTGGACGAGCAAGAGTTGCGGGAGTTCGCTCGCAGCCTGCCGATGGCCGAGGAGTACGACCACGGCGGCCGGCCGTCATTCCGGGTCCGCGGCCGGCCGCGGTTCGCGGCCAGCCTGGACGAGCACGGGATCAGCCTGGTGGCAGGCGAGCAGGCGATCAGGGAGGCGGTCGCCGAGTGGCCGGAGACCTGCACGGAGAGCTGGCACGGCCCGAAGCTGGTCGCCGTGCGGGTGGCGTATCCGCGGATGCCAGACGAGGTGGTGATCGAGCTGGTCACCGAGTCATGGGCGAACCGGGCTCCGGCACGCGTGGTCAGGCAGTACCGGGCTGATCACCCGGGCTAACGCCCTCGAACGTCAGGCTCGCCTGGTGGCCAGCAGGACCGTGTCGTGCACGGTGACCGGCCCGCCGTCCGGCAGCTGCTGCTGGCGCGGCCTGGCCTCGCAGACCCCGACATCCCATGGGCCGGCCAGCAGCGCGGCGATCTCCTCGGGGGTGTAGAACACCTCGGGAAGCTGCGGCCTTGGCACCCCAGCCGCCAGATCCGACGGGTGGTGGCCGACGATCAGCAGCGTCCCGCCGGCCCTGACCGACGCCGCCAGGGCGCCAAACAACGGGCTACGCAGCTCCGGCGGCAGCTGGATGAACTGCGCTGAGACCAGGTCGAACGCGTCTGGCTCAGGCACGCTGACCCGCAGGTCGGCCTGCCGCCACTCGATCCTGGCCGCCGCGGCCGGGTCGGTGTCGCGTGCATGCTGCCCGGCGCGGTCAAGCGCGACGCCGGAGATGTCGGTGGCCAGCACCGTCCAGCCGCGGCTGGCCAGCCAGATCGCGTCGGCGCCCTCGCCGCAGCCGGCGTCAAGCGCACGGCCCGGCCGGAGGCTGGCCGCCTCCGCGACGAGCTGCGGGTTCGGGGCTCCGCTCCAGACCCGCGGCTTCGACCGGTACCGCTCGTCCCAGAAGTCCTTGCCGAACATCTCAGCCAGCTGACCGCCGTGCTCGCTCACCGGTCCAGTATGGCCACCGTCCGCGCGCCGGTCGCCCGCTCGCTGCCGGTGACGAGGGGTTTTCGCGCACAGCGAAGCTCGGCTACGGTGAGCCCGTCGGCGCTGTTGAAGGGCGGGATCCAGTGCGATGGTAGCCACGATTGTCGTGCTCCAGGGGGCCCAGGCCGGGCAGAAGATGGCGGTCGGCGACAAGCCGGTCACCTTCGGCCGCGGTCGCGAGAACGACGTGGTGATCGGCAATCCGGCGGCCTCGCGGGTGCACGCCGAGCTGCGGCCAGAGGCCGGCGGGTACGTGCTGCACGACCGCGGCAGCAGCAACGGCACCTTTGTCAACGGCTCGCGGGTGACGGCGCACCGGCTGCGGCCAGGCGACGAGATCATGATCGGCGGCGTCCGGTTCCGCTTCGAGACGCCGTCGGGGCCCACCCTGCTGGTGGACGGCGACAAGCCCGGCCGGCGTGCGGCGGAACCAGCCCAGGCAGGCGTCTTGCGTGTCCTGATCACCGGCGGCGGGCCGGTCGGCCTGAGCCTGGCCCTGCTGCTCGATTGCCTGCTCGGGCAGCGGGTGGCCATCACCATGTACGACGGCCGGTGGTTCCGTGACGGCGACAAGGTGGTCTGGAAGACACCCGAGCAGGGCAACGTGCGCCGCCAGCAGGTCGTCACGATCCAGAGCCGCCAGTTCCTGCGGCTGCCGCCCGAGGTTCAGCACCGGCTGTTCGCTCCCGGCCGCTACACCGAGATGTGGCCAGCGGGCCCAGACTCGATCGAGAATCTCGGGCCGCGCAACATCCGGATCGCCTACATCGAGGACACGCTGCTCGCCCTCGCCAACGAGAAGCCGGACACGATCCGGCTGATGCCCGAGCGCTTCGACGCGGCAACCGCGCACGGCGAGATCGCCGGGCAGCATGTCCTGGCCATCTGCGAAGGCGGCCGGTCGAGCACCCTCGAGCACTTCGCCAGCAAGTTCGGCGCCTGTGACTCGTCCATGTACGCGCTTGGTGACAAGCAGGTGCAGGACATGGTCCTCGGCCTGCGGGTCAAGTCAGACCTGCCTGACCCGATGGCCGTGCTGCTGACCGTGGCGCAGAACCGCTTCCTGCTGAACTCGCTGCGCGGTGAGGGCTTCCTCAACATGCGGCTGACCGAGCAGGAGACCGCCGAGGCGGTCGGCATCGACCCGGCCAAGCGGACGTTCACCGAGTGCATCCAGTCCTCGCCCTGCCTGCTCGAGCTGCGTGGCAACCGTGAGTTCTACTGTGCCGGGCACGGCGCGCTGTTCCTGCCGGCGCTGGTCAAGGAGTCAGGCCTGTGGACGCGCGTGCAAGAGGGGCTGCAGCTCTTCGGCGTCAGGCCGGAGAATCTCACCGCGGTGACCGGCTTCCGGCTGGACATGGTGCAGCGGCCGCGCTTCACCGCGCAGCTGTTCCCGCGGATGGGCACGACGCCTGGTACCTTCGGCGTGCTGCTCGGCGATGCGGCCAACGCCATTCACTTCTGGCCTGGGCGCGGCCTGAACAGCGGGCTGGCCTCGGTCATCTCGCTGGCCAGGTGCCTGGCCGGGACGCGGCCAGGATCGTCCCTGCGGGACGCGGATTTCCTGCGCCACGAGGCGGTCATGGCCATGCTGCAGTACCGGCACAAGAGCCGGGCCTGGCGGCAGATGGTGACCACCGATGCCGACGGCAACGCATGCGCGATCAAGGACATGATCGCCCAGGGAATTACCGAAGGCGAGCAGGGCCGGTTCGACAAGGACGCCGACCTCAGGCAGCTGGTCGAGCGGATGAGCCGGATCCGGAGCAGGCTGGCCCCGCGCATCGACGGCATGCCAGACGACGCGGCCCTGCGGGCCCACCTGAGCCAGTTGCCAGGCGAGATGCTGCACACGCTGCTGGTCAGCGAGCCATGGGACAGCGGTAGCGTTGGCGGGGAGGAAGTCGACGTCGAATGGCTCCTCGACGCCCCAGGACTCGCCGAGCTGGTATAGGAACGATGAGCAAGTCACCGATCGCATGGCTGGCCGACGTTGCCGAGCACGACTACGAAGCGGCCTACAACTACCTGTCGCTGAAGCTCGACGAGAAGCGCGCGAGCGACATCGTGGATCGCATGAAGAAGGCCAAGGTGACCGCGCGCCGGGCCAACGACATTCTCCGGGCAACCGGCCTGACCCCGCTGCCGCTCACCGATCCCGGCGTCAAGCGCGACCTGCTCAAGGTGCTTTCCGGGGAGAAGCTGTCGCCGGTCCTGGTGTGCGATCAGAAGGTGGGCCCGGACATCGCCGACGGCTACCACCGGGTCAGCCTCGCCTACAACATCGACCCGTTCATGAGCGTTCCGCTGCGGCTCGGCTAGGCCGCGGGCACCGTCTTGCGCATCACGCAGTTGCTCTGGCCCTTGGGCCTGACGTAGCTGAAGCCGGCCTGCTCGAACATCCGGCGAGTGCCGTTGTACAGGAACGACGCCGACACCTTCTTGTCGCCGATGTCGTGCGGGTAGCCCTCCACGACGCCGCCGCCGGCCTGCCCGATCAGGTCAAGCGCGCCGTCAAGCGCGGCGCGGGCGACCCCCTTGCGCCGGTACCGCCGGTCGACGAAGAAGCAGGTGACCCGGTAGTCGGGCAGCAGGTCCAGTTCGGCCTCGTACTGCTTCCTGTGGTAGATCCGCGGCAGTTCATCTGGTGTCCCGTACTCCAGCCAGGCAACCGCCTCATCGCCGTCAAACACCAGCGCGGCGTGCGCCGCGCCCTCGTCGACCAGCCGCCTCTTGATGGCCCGGTTGCCTTCCGCTGACTGCCCTCGCTCGGCGCATGCCGGATGGAACCAGGTGCACCAGCAGCCGTTCCAGACTCCGTTGTGCCGCTCGGCGAGGCCCGCGAACGCGTCCCAGGTCTCGGGAGTCAGCGGCCTGACGGTGTAGTCGCTCATCGTTCCGTCACCTCGTTCCTGTGCTGGCGCGCGGATCTGCACTGTCGCACGAGTTCCGGACGGCGGGCGTCCGGAACCGGTCCACGTCGGCAGTCAGGACGTGCCGATCGGCTCGGCCCAGCGGGGGCGCCTGATCAGGCAGAACGGGTGACCCGCCGGGTCGGCGTAGACGTTCCCGGCAATGTCGAGCGGGCTTGCGCCGAGCTCGAGCACGCGTCGCCCGGCCTCGGCCACGTCCTCCACCATGACGTCGAAGTGCAGTTGCTGCGGCACCGCCGGATCCGGCCAGGTCGGCGGCTTGTGCTCGGGTGCGAGCTGGAACGCCAGGCCGGAGGCGGTGTCGCTCGCCGAGACCACCACCCAGTCCGCGCTGACGTAGGTGATCGGCAGCCCGAGCAGCCGCGAGTAGAAGGTGGCCAGCGCCATCGGGTCCTGGCAGTCGAACGCGCAGTGATGCAGCCGCCCGAGCACGGTCAGCGCGCCTCCCGCATCGGCACGGTCCGGCGCGGCGGCGCGAACGGCCACTCCTCGAAGTGACTGCACCTGCCGTCCTCGCCGAGCCGCAGCACCCACAGGTCGCGCCACTCCTGGGTGACCGGCTCGCCGTAGCGGACCTCGGCGCGTACCACCGCGACGCCGTCGTCCACGGCCAGGATCTCGGTCGTGATCGTGAACACCTCGTCCGGGCCGTCCCGCTCGGCGTCCCACATCTTCTTGATGGCCGGCAGCCCGACAACCGCCCTGGCATACGGTGCCTGCAGGTAGCTGGCGTCGTCGGTGAACATCGCGGCGAGCACGCTGGTGTCCGGGTCCCGCCAGGCAGCCTCGTAGGCCGCCAGCCACCTGGTCACCGCCGCCCGGTCCGTCATCGGTCCCATGTTGGCACACCGGTGGCTGCGCTCCCGCTCGCGATGCGAAACCATTAGCGCATGGCTGCCAGCAGCAGAGTCGCGATCGTCGGCGGCGGCATCGTCGCCGCGAGCATCGCCTACCACCTGGCCAGGCGCGGCGTGTCCGTGCTCGTCTTCGAATCCGCCGAGGTGGGCCGGGCAACCGACGCCGGGGCCGGCATCATCTGCCCGTGGACCACTGCGGTCGACGACGCCAGGTACCGGCTGTCGGCCGCGGGCGCCGCCTACTACCCGCGACTGCTCGCGCAGCTTGCCGAGGACGGCAGGCCGGACCCCAGCTACGCCAGGGTCGGCACGGTCTACGTCTCGACCAGCGACGAGCTGCTCGGCGGCCTGGCCGGCCGGCTTCGGTCCAGGATCCCCGACGCCCCGGAGATCGGCGCCGTGGAGGTGCTGGCAGCCGGCCAGCCGGCCGGCCGGTTCCCGCCGCTGGACGCCGCGCTCGGCGGAGTCTGGATCGGCGGCGGCGCGCGGGTCGACGGCCGGTCGATCCGGGACAGCCTGATGCGCGCCGCCACCAGCCATGGCGCGAGCCTGATCAGCGGCACCGCGGCGGTTGACCAGGCAGCCGGCCGGGTGCGCGGCGTGCTGGCCGGCTCTGACCGGTTCACCGCAGACACCGTGGTGGTCGCGGCCGGCGCCTGGACCGGCAAGATCTGCGAGTGCCTCGGCAGCAGCCTGCCCATCGGCCCGCAGCGCGGCCAGATCGTGCACGTCGAACTGCCCGGCGCGGACACCGGGCACTGGCCGGTCGTGCTGGCGGGCGGCATCGAGGGCACGGCCACGCTGGCCGGCTTCGACGGCGACCACCCTTACCTGCTCGGCTTTCCCGGTGGCCGGGTGGTGTTCGGCGCGACCACCGAGGACGTGGGCTTCGAGCACGCGGTCACGGTCCGCGGCCTGGCCGGCCTGCTGACCGGGGCGATCGCGCTCGCGCCGGGACTCGGCCAGGCGCGGCTGCTGGAGACCAGGGTCGGCTTCCGCCCGGTCACCGCGGACGGCAGCCCGCTGCTCGGCAGGCTCGACGACGGCCTGGTCGTCGCCGCGGGCAACGGGCCTGAGGGGCTGACCGCTGGCCCGTGGATGGGCAAGCTGGCAGCGGACCTGGCTGTCGGCGAGCGGCCGGACGCCGACATCACCGCCTTTGATCCGCGACGGGCAACTACTTCAGCAGCAGGCGGCTGATCCGGCGGCTGGCCAGGGCCAGGCCGGCCACGCCCAGCACCGCGAGGTACAGCGCGTGCCAGAGCAGCCCGGGCGTGACGACGCCGAGGGTGAGCCCGCGCAGGATCGCGATGCCCTGGTACAGCGGCGTGACATCCACCAGGATCTGCACCGGCCGCGGGTACACGCTCAGCGGGTAGAACGTGGCCGAGAATAGGAACATCGGCAGCGTGGCCAGCAGGATGAACTCGAAGTGCTGCCAGCTCTTCATGAACGTGGTGGCCGCCATGCCGACGCTGGCGAACGCGAACCCGATCAGCAGCGCGGTCGGCACGGCCAGCACCGCCCAGGCCGAGTGCACCAGGCCCATCGCCAGCATCACGACCATGAACGCGCAGGCGTACAGCCCGCCCCTGATCAGTGCCCAGGAGATCTCGCCCAGCGCCAGGTCACCCGACCGCATCGGGGTGGCCAGCGCCGAGTCGTAGAGCTTGGCGTACTTGAGCCTGAAGAACACGTTGAAGGTGGAGTCGAGCACCGCGCCGTTCATCGCCGAGGTGGCCAGGAGGGCCGGCGCGACGAAGCTGGTGAACCCGACCGACATGCCGGCGAACTGCACCTTGCCGACCAGCTCGCCGAGCCCGACGCCGATCGACAGCAGGTAGAACAGCGGCTCGAAGAAGCCGGACACCAGCATCACCCACTGGTGCCGGTATGCCCGCGCGTGCCGCTCCACCACGTGCACGCTCTCCTTGCCGCCGAGCGCGCCGCGGCGGGTAGCCAGCAGGGCCGGCGGCAGGATCCGCAGCGGCAGCTTCCGCAGCGTCTGCTCAGACATGGGCAAGCACCTGGTCAGACATAGAGCCGCCGCCGGTAGGTGCGCTGGCCGACCGCGATGCCGATCGCGGCGAGCGCGAGCAGGTAGCCGACATGGACCAGCGACCCGGCCAGGTCCGCGGTGCCCAGGCTGAGCGACCGGCACAGCGCCACGCCATGCCACAGCGGCGTCACGTAGGCGAGCGGCCTGATCCAGGCAGGCAGCTGGCTGACCGGGAAGAACGTGCCGGAGAACAAGAACATCGGGATCATGCCGAACCTGAACAGCGCCGCGAACGAGGAGTCCTTGTCCCTGGTGATCGCGAACGCCTCGATCGGCGCGGCGAACGCCAGGCCGGTGAGCACCGCCACCGGCAGCGCCGCCAGCACCCAGGCCGACTTGACCGCGCCGAACGCCGACATCACGACCAGGAAGATCGCGCAGTTCATGATCAGCCGCATCGTGGTGAACATCAGGTGGCCGTGGAAGATGTCACGCGGCCGGAGCGGCGCGGCGGCCGCCGCGTAGTAGGTCTTCAGCCACTTGACCGAGCCGAGCACCGGGTAGGTGGACTCCCCCATCGCGGTCTCCATGGCCGCCGCGGCCAGCAGACCCGGCGCGAGGAAGACCAGGTAGCTGACCCCGCCGAGCCGCCCGAGCTGGCCGTGCTGGTCCACCAGCTTGCCCAGGCCAAGGCCCATCGCGCCCAGGTAGAGCACCGGGTTGAGCACGCTGGAGTAGATCGTTCCCTTCCAGGTCCTGCGGTAGTTCACCAGCCAGAACCTGAACTCGCGCAACGCCATCACGACCGGGCCGGGAACGCGGCGGGCGCCGGCCGCAGCCGGCTCGACGGCGGGCTGCCGCTGCCACACGGCGGGAGCGCTCATCAGTCCTCCAGCCGCCTGCCGGTCAGCCGGAGGAACACGTCCTCGAGCGTGCTCCGCCTGACCAGCGAGGTGAGCGGCTCCAGGCCGAGGTCGCCGGCCGCGGCCAGCGCCGCGTCGCCGTCCGGCACGTACAGCAGCACCCGGTCGGCCAGCACCTCCATCCGCTCGGCCGGCACGTCACGCAGCTTCTCCGCAGCCTGGTCGTGCTCGGACGGGTGGAACCGCAGCTCGAGCACCTCGGCGCTCGAGTACTGGTCGATCAGCTCGCGCGGCGAGCCCTCGGCGGCGATCTTGCCGCCGTCCATCACCACCAGCCGGTCGCACAGCTGCTCGGCCTCGTCCATGTAGTGCGTGGTCAGGATCAGCGTCACGCCCTGCTGCTTGAGCCGGAACAGCCGGTCCCAGACCACGTGCCTGGCCTGCGGGTCCAGCCCGGTGGTCGGCTCGTCCAGGAGCAGGATCTCCGGGTCGTTGATCAGCGAGCGGGCGATGGTCAGCCGCCGTTTCATCCCGCCGGACAACGGCTCTACCTGGTCATTTCCCCGCTCGGTGAGCTGGACGAAGTCCAGCAGCCGGTCCGTCCGGTCGGCGATCACGGCGCGCGGCAAGCCGAAGTACCTGCCGTAAATGAGCAGGTTCTCCCGCACGGTAAGCTCAACGTCTAGTGTGTCCTCTTGCGGGACCACCCCAAGCCTGGACCTGATGGCCGGCCCGTCCGCCACGGGGTCCATGCCCAGGATGGACAGCTCGCCGCCAGTTGGCGGCGAGACGCAGCCGATCATGCGCATGGTGGACGACTTGCCTGCGCCGTTCGGGCCAAGGAAGCCGAAAGCCTCGCCCTGGCGGAGCTCGAAGCTGATCGCGTCCACGGCTGTGAACTGGCCGAATCTCTTGGTCAGCTCATGAGCGCGGACGAGGATGTCGGGAGCGGGCACGCCCGCGACACTACCCGGACCTTCAGACAGTCTGGCAACGCGTTTTCCCGGCAGCCTGCCTGGTAGCCAGAACGGCCAGTCGCGGCGTCGCCGTGCCGGGGCCGACTGTATTCTCGCAGGTAACACACGCCGCTCAGGACACGCAGAAGGGGCTCGCTCGGGTGCACAGCATTGGGAAGCTGTACCTGCGATTCCGCCAGCTGATCCACGAGGGCGCCAAGTTCCTCGTGATCGGCGGCCTTGGCGCAGTGGTCACCTTCGTCGTCGCCAACCTGCTGCACGACATCGGCAAGTACAAGGCCGTGACGATCGCCACCGTCGTGGCCACGGTGGTGACCTACCTGGGCAACCGGTACTGGACGTTCAAGCACCGGCAGGGCAAGGGAACGGCTCGCGACAGCGCGCTGTTCTTCGTCTTCAACGGCATCGGGCTGCTGATCTACTACGGCTGCATCTGGCTGATCCAGGACGCCGCCGGGCTGAACGGCAAGCTCTGGTACAACGTCGCGCTGGTGGTCGGCACCGGGCTCGGCACGCTGTTCCGCTGGTGGTCCTACCGCAAGTGGGTCTGGGTGGAGCGCGCTCCAGTCGAGGGCGTGACCGGGCACGAGGAGCTGTCCCCCATGCCAGCTGGTCAGGCCCAGGCGGCGCAGCCGACCGAGGCACGCCCGGCCGAGGATTCCCCGCTGCACTGAAGTCGGGGGGTCTGGGGGGTCGTCCCCCCGTGGGCAGCGCTGCGAGGCTGTAGCCTCCTGGTAGCGCGCCAGGCATAAGCGCGCAACTCGGGAAGGACCGGCCTAGGTGCGCAGCATCCTCGCCTTGTACCAGCGGTTCCGGCAGATCGTGCACGAGGGCGCGAAGTTCCTCGT
>JASHQL010000530.1 GCA_030039155.1 Streptosporangiaceae bacterium
CAGCGCCGGCCGGCGCCGAATCCCGCGCCGCCGATCCAGGTCAGCCACCGCCGGCCTCGCTGCCGTCGGGCCCGGCGCGGTGGCTGACCGGGGCAAGGCCGTCAGCGTCGAGCCCGGCACCGTTGAGCCCGGCACCGTTGAGACCGGCACCGTGAAGCCCGGCACCGGGCAACCCGCCATTCGGCGCCGCGGCGTCCACGGGCTGCAGCTCGGCACCGCCCGCGGCGCCGTCTGAGCCGGCATCGGCGGCCGTCGGCTGGGCCACGACCGGATACAGCTGAATCTGGTCGGGCGCCAGCGGCAGCGGCGAGCCGACCAGCTCGCCGCCGACGGTACGCGGCAGGGTCAGCCGGAAGACCGAGCCGAGCCCTGGCTGCCCCCAGGCCTCGAGCCAGCCGCCGTGCAGCCGCGCGTCCTCAAGCGCGATGGACAGGCCGAGCCCGGTGCCGCCCGAGGTGCGTGCCCTGGCCGGGTCGGCGCGCCAGAACCGGTCGAAGACCAGCTGCTCCTCACCTGGTGCCAGCCCGACCCCGAAGTCCCTGACCGCGACGGCGACAGCGCCAGAGTCGGCGGCGACGGTCACCACCGTGTCATGGTTCTCGCCGTGCTCGACCGCGTTCAGCAGCAGGTTGCGCAGGATCCGCTCGACCCTGCGGCGGTCAACCTCGGCGATGCACGGGCCGGCCGGCAACCGGAACTGGATCTTCGTGCCGCGCCGCTCGGCGAGCTGCTGTGCCAGCTCAGCCGACTGCCGCACCAGGCTGCACACGTCGACCGGCTCGGCATCGAGCGTGGCGGCGTTCGCGTCGTACCTGGAGATCTCCAGCAAGTCGGTGAGCAGCGACTCGAACCGCTCGAGCTGGCTCTGCAGCAGCTCGGCCGACCGGCCGGCGTCGTGGTCCAGCTTCTCCCTGCTGGCGAACAGCACGTCGGCAGCGATCCTGATCGTGGTCAGCGGCGTGCGCAGCTCGTGCGACACGTCGGAGACGAACTGCCGCTGCACCTGCGACAGGTCCTCGAGCTCGGCCAGCTTCTCCTGCAGGCTCGCCGCCATCTCGTTGAACGAGGTGGACAGCGCGGCCAGCTCGTCCGCGCCGCGTACCGGCATCCGCTCGGTCAGGCTGCCGGTCGACAGCCGCCGGGCGCCCTGCGCCGCCTGCCTGACCGGGATCACCACCCACCTGGTGACCAGCCAGGCGATCGCGGCCAGCAAGAACACCAGCGCGAGCCCGACAAGCAGCAAGATCCGTGCGATGTGCGAGATGTTCTGCTGCTCTGCGGTCAGCGGAAAGAAGTAGAAGAGCTCGTACTGGCTGCCGAACTTCGCGCCGCAGGCCAGGCCGGGCACCGGCCTGCTGCCCTGGCTGCCGACCACCGCCATGCTCGCGGCCCCGCACAGCATCGGGTTGATCTGATCGCCCGCCTGCCTGCCGACCTCGGCGACCAGCCGTGACGGCAGCGCGGCCGGCAGGCGGAAGCCCTTGGCCCAGCCAGGGTTCTGCGCGAGCAGCGAGCCGCTGTTCGGGGCCAGCCGTACCATCACCGCGTAGTCGAGCCCGGCCGAGCTGTTCGACTGCAACTGGCGGATCAGGCCCAGCATGAGCTGCTGGGCGTTGCTGCTGTCCGCCTTGGGGCGTTGCAGGAACGGCTGGCTGCCTTGCGCGGTGGACAGGCCCTGCTGCGCGAGCGTCTTGGCCGAGCTCTCCTTGGTGTTGATCAGGTTGCTGGCCAGTTGCTGCATGAGCAGCAGGCCGAGCACCGCGACGACGAGCGCGGAGAACAGCAGCGTGACGATGATCACGCGGTGCTGCAGCGAGCTGCGCCACTTGTCGGTGAGCCTGCGCGGGATCGCGGCTGCCTGCGACCTGAGCCTGGGCAGCCTGCCGGGCAGCGAAGTCAGCCAGGCCAGCCGGCCCGGCCTGGCTGGCTGGCCAGCCAGTGCTCCTGCCCCCTTCATGGCCTCTCTCCGCTCGACAGGCCGGCCGGAGCGCTCGCTGCGAGTGCCGGCCGGTACGGCCGGATCAGCCCGGCCCCGCCTTATAGCCAACGCCACGGACAGTAACGACGATTTCCGGCCGCTCCGGGTCCTTCTCGATCTTGGCCCGGAGCCGCTGCACATGCACGTTGACCAGCCTGGTGTCCGCCGCGTGCCGGTAGCCCCAGACCTGCTCGAGCAGCACCTCCCTGGTGAACACCTGGCGTGGCTTGCGTGCCAGCGCCACCAGCAGGTCGAACTCGAGCGGGGTCAGGTTCAGCGGCTCGCCGGCCCGCTGTACCGAGTGCCCGGCCACGTCGATGGTCACGTCGCCGATCGACAGCGTCTCCGGCGCCGGGTCGTCGGTCCGCCGCAGCCTGGCTCGCACCCTGGCGATGAGCACCTTGGACTGGAACGGCTTGACGATGTAGTCGTCGGCGCCAGACTCCAGCCCGAGCACCACGTCGACGGTGTCGCTCTTGGCCGTCAGCATGACGATCGGCACGCCAGACTCCGCCCTGATCTGGCGGCAGACGTCGATGCCGTCCATGCCGGGCAGCATCAGGTCAAGCAGCACCAGGTCCGGCTTGGTGTCGCGGAACACTTCCATGGCCCGGTCGCCATCGGCGACGAAGGTCGGCTCGAACCCCTCCCCCCGCAGCACGATGCCGAGCATCTCAGCCAGGGCGGCGTCATCGTCGACGACCAGCACGCGACCTTTCATAACCCTCATCGTTCCACGTCGGAGGCGGCTTGGGCAGTCTCGGCGATCTCCGGGAGGGTCCCGGGGGGTCGCTCCCCCTGGGCCGTACAGCCGGCGCCCGAGCCCAGAACTCGCAGATTACCCGCATTGACCGGATGAACGACGCCACGCTCGGTGACGATCGCTGTCACCAGCGCCGGCGGCGTCACGTCGAACGCCGGGTTGTAGGCCGGCGTGCCGGCCGGCCCGACCGGCTGCCCGGCGAAGCTGACCACCTCATCGGCGGGCCTGTGCTCGACCGGGATGGCGGCACCATCAGGCGTGTCGAAATCCACCGTGGACAGCGGCGCTACCACGACAAACGGGACTCCGTGCTGCCGGGCAAGCACGGCCAGCGGGTAGCTGCCGACCTTGTTGGCCACCGACCCGTCTGCCGCGATCCGGTCGGCCCCGATGACCACAAGGTCCACCTGCCCGGCAGCCATCAGCGAGCCGGCCGCACTGTCGGCGAGCACCGCGTGCGGGATCCCGGCCAGTGCGGCCTCGTAGGCGGTCAGCCGCGCGCCCTGCAGCAGCGGCCTGGTCTCGTCCACCCAGAGCCTGGCCAGCCGGCCGGCCCGGTGCGCGGCCAGGATCACCGCGAACGCGGTGCCGTGCCCTGCCGACACCAGGCTGCCGGTGTTGCAGTGCGTCAGGATCCTGGCACCGGGCGGTACCAGGGCCAGTCCGTGCTCGGCCATCGCGGTGCTCGCCGCCCGGTCCTCCGCGGCTATCGCCCTGGCCTCCGCCAGCGCCGCCTTCGCGGCTGCCGCCGTGTCGCCGCTTGCCGAGGCCTGGTCAGCCGCGGCAACCGCCCGGCGCACCCCGAATGCCAGGTTGACCGCCGTCGGCCTGGCCCCTTCGAGCAACGCCGCGGCCTGCCTGACGTCGTCGCCGCGTGCCGCGGCGAGCGCGACGCCGTACGCACCTGCCACCCCGAGCAGTGGCGCGCCCCTGACCACCAGACGGCCGATCGCGTCCACGAGCTGCGGCACATCGGTGCAGGTCACGCTGGCCTCGACGGCCGGCAGCCTGGTCTGGTCGAGCAGTTCGACGGCCGGGCCAGCGGGCGGGTCGAGCCAGCGCAGCGGTTCTGGCGTGGCTCGGCGGGGTCCACCGGGGCCGTCCCCCGGTGGCGGTACTGGCAGCTGGCCTGCCGCGGGCAAGGTGCTCACCTACGCAGTGTGCGTCGCACGGCCGGCTCGCGGCGAATTGTGAACCGCCGCCGCGACCGGTTCGTTTCGGAATATGCAGCTTCGTGACCAGGCTTCCCATCCCAATCCGCACGACGACGTGCGAGTATTGGCCCGCGATGCAACCTCCCAGAGGGAGACACAATGAGTGAGGGGACCCCGCCAGGGGGGCGGGCCGACGACACCGAGGGCCAGGGACAGCAGGGGGCTCCGCAGTACGGCCAGCCCCAGTACGGCCAGCCCCAGTACGGCCAGCAGCCGCCCGCTGACCAGCCGCAATACGGCCAGCCTGGGTACGGGCAACAGCCCCAGTACGGCTCCCCGCCACCGCCAGGCTATGGCCAGCCACCGCCGCCAGGCCAGCCCGGCTACGGCCAGCCTGGCTACGGGCAGCCTGGCTACGGGCAGCAGCCAGGGGCCGGCGGCGGGATGCCGCAGTACCCGCAGCCTGGCCAGTACGGTGGCCAGCCTGGCTACGGGCAGCCCGGCTATGGCCAGCCTGGCTACGGGCAGCCGGCCTACGGGCAGCCGGCCTACGGGCAGCCCGGCTACGGCCAGCCTGGGTACGGGCAGCCCGGCTACGGCCAGTGGAACACCGCAGGCGTCCCGCAGCCCGGCGGCGTGCCGCTCCGGCCGCTCGCCCTCGGCGACATCCTGAACGGCGCGTTCACCTGCATCCGCGGCAACCCGAAGGCCACGCTCGGCTTCGCGGCGATCATCATCGGCAGCCTCAGCATCATCAACGCGATCCTGAGCGCGGCGATCAGGTCGTCGGCCACCAACGCCTTCACCACCAACGCGAACGGCACGCTCAACACCTCGAACTTCGGCCACTTCGTCGCCACCACGCTGGCGGTCATCGCGATCACGCTGGTGCTCAGCCTGCTGGCCAACGCCGTGCTGACCGGCATGCTCACGATGGTGATCGGCCGCGGCGTGCTCGGCCAGAAGGTCAGCATCGGCGATGCCTGGCAGCTGGCCAGCCCGCGGGTGCCCGCGCTGATCGGCGTATCGCTGCTGACCACGCTCATTTACATCGGGCTGGCCATACCGTACTGGCTGATCCTGATCCTGCTGCTGGTCGCGCACTCGACCGGCGGGGCAGTGGCCTGGGGTGTGCTCGGCGGCATCCTGACGGTCCTGGTCGAGATGGCTACCTGGGCGCTGCTCGCGCTGTCCGCGCCCGCGGTGGTGCTCGAGCGGCAGGGCCCTGTCGACTCCATCCGCAGGTCCTGGGCGCTGGTCAGGCCGCTGTTCTGGCGGGTGCTCGGCATCCTGCTGCTGACCTACCTCATCGTCTTCGTCGCCAGCTTCATCCTGGAGATCCCGTTCGCGATCATCGCCGACGTGCTTGACACGAGGACCACCGACGCCCTCGGCATCACCACCACGACCGTGACCGTGACGAGCACCATCGTCAGCACGATCGGCAGCATCATCGTCGGCACCATCACCAGGCCGTTCCTCGCCGCCGTCGCGGTCCTGCTCTACATGGACGTGCGGATGCGCGACGAAGGGCTTGACCTGGCGCTGCGGAACGCGGCGCAGACGCAGCAGATCACCGGTGACGAGTTCGCCGGCATCTGGCAGCAGCCGACCCAGGGAGCCGGGCAGCAGCCGCCACCGACATCCGCCGGGTGGTGAGCTGCCGCCTCCTGCTTGACCGCTCGCAGGTCGCCAGCGGCGGGCCGGGCATCGGCAGGCGGCCGGCGCAGCGGCTGGCCAGGCGGGAGCTGGCCAAGGGCAAGTACGGCCGGTCCTTCATCGCGCGCATCGAGGCTGCCATCGAGCGGTGGCTGAACGGCGTGTTCCGCCACCTCGGCGGGCATGGCCTGGCGGTGAACGGCTGGGCCGGGGTGATCGCGCTCGCCGTGCTGGCGGCGGTCGCGGTTGGCATCGTGCTGTTCCTGCTCGGGCCCACCAGGCGCAGCCGCCGCCTGCGCGGCGCCGCGCTGCTCGACGGCGGCCAGCTCAGCGCGGCCGACCACCGCCGGCTGGCGGCTGCGCTTGCAGGCTCTGGTGACTTCAGCGCCGCGGTCATCGAGCGGGTCCGCGCGATCGCGGCCGAGCTGGAGGCGCGCGGCGTGCTGCTGCCACGGCCCGGCCGCACCGCGACCGAGCTGGCCACCGAGGCCGGTACCGCGTTGCCTGGCCTGGCGGCGAGCCTGCGGGACGCCGCCGAGCTGTTCGGCCGGGTGCGGTACGGCGATGTCAGCGCGAGCCGGGCGGACTACCAGCTGACCGAGCGGCTGGACGCGGCCGTCCGCGAGGCCAGCATCGGTGCCGCCGCGGAGCCCGCGGGGGCGGCGAGATGACTAGCGTCGCCGCGCCAGCGCAGCACCAGCAGGCGCCGCAGCCTGACGCTCACCTGGAGGCTGGCGGACCGGCCGGGACGGCAGGCAGCACCCGCGGCCGCACCATCGCGATCATCGTGCTGTTCCTGCTGATCGCCGCGATCGGCACCGCGCTGCTGGCCCCGAAACCGCCGGTCACCGCGTACCTCAGCCCGGCCAGCACCACCGGCACCGGCGCCGAGGCGCTGGCCGACATCCTGGCCGAGCGCGGTCACCCGGTGACCGTCGCGCAGACCGTGCCGTCGGCGGTGACCGACGCGGCGGCCGGCGGCACGCTGGTCATCACCAGCCCGCAGAACCTGTCCGATGCCCAGCTCGGCTCGCTGAGCCGGGTCCGCGCCGCGCTGCTGATTGTCGAGCCGACCAGCGCATCGCTCGCGGTGCTCGCGCCGGAGCTGAGCCTGGCGGGCGCGGCTCCGGCCGGCACGCTGACGCCGGGCTGCACGCTGGCCGCTGCCACGCTGGCCGGGTCGATTCATTCCGGCGCCGCGGGAACGCTGGCCGGGCTGACCGGAGCCGCGCACCTGCAGCAGTGCTACCGCGATCAGGGCAGGCCGACGCTGGTCCAGCTCCCGGTGAACGGCCGCCTGGTCACCGTGCTTGGCAGCGGCGCCCCGCTCAGCAACGCCTCCCTCGGCGCCCAGGGGGACGCGGCGCTGGCGATCAACCTGCTCAGCGCCGGCCGCCGGGTCACCTGGCTGGTCCCATCGCCGACCGCGGCCGCCGCGGCCAAGTCGTTCACCAGCCTGGTGCCGCGCACCGCCTACCTGGTCATCGCGCAGCTAGCGCTGGCCGTGCTGCTGCTCGCGCTGTGCCGGGGCAGGCGGCTCGGGCCGCTGGTCACCGAGCGGCTGCCGG
>JASHQL010000531.1 GCA_030039155.1 Streptosporangiaceae bacterium
CTCCGTGCCGTCAGCGCTGGCCTGGCGGGACGACCCCGCTGATCCCCCCGCGGCGCTGCTCAGCAGCGACGGCGGCGGGCCGGCCCGGCGAGCCCAGCCAGGCTGCAGCGGGCCGACGAAGGTGAAGACCAGCGTCGCCGCGACCAGCGCCGCGATCGCCACCCGCCCGGCCAGCCGCTGGCCCGGTCCGGCCAGCGACAGCCGGTACCACACCGCGATCAGGACGGCGAGCACGCAGACCGCGGTCAGCAGCAGCAGCCAGGGCAGTTTGCTGTCGGTGCCAGTGCCGAGGCCGTGCCACAGCGCGATCGGCCAGCAGGCGTAGGACAGGTAATGCACGGCACGCCAGGCGCGCTGCGGCAGCCGGTCACGCACCAGGCTGGTCAGCAGCACCGCGAGCAGCAGGTCAAACGCGACAGCGCCGAGGCCGAGCCAGAGCCTGCGGTAGTCCGAGCTGAACGGGATGATCGCGTTCAGCAGGGTGATGTGCACGTAGCTGTCCAGCACCGCGGTGAGCACGTGCACGATCACGAACGCCAGCGCCAGCAGCGAGATGTTCCGGTGCAGGGCTGCGGTGATCACCCTGGGCCAGTTCGGTGCTGCCAGCCTGAAGACCCCGGTCACCCCGAGCACCACCGTGCCGGTGAGCAGGATCAGCGCGACCACGCCGGTCGCCCTGGTCGTGTACCACAGCGGGCTCGGGCCGGCTGCGAGCGCTGGCAAGACTGTCATGTCCCGCCTGAGGTGGCCACCGGCGAGGCCGGGCTGCTGGCCGGCTTCTTTGCCGGCGCGGCAATGTGCGCATGCGGCCGAGACCGGTGCTGACGGCGGCCGTGCTCCGCCGTGCCCTGGTCTGACTGCCGTTGCCGCGCCGGCTGCTTGACATGCTGCCGGGAGGGCGTGCCGGCGGGCCGGGCCGCAGCTGCGGGCGAGGCATGACCAGGGAGCGCGTGCGCGAACTCGACGCCGAGCCCTGCGGCGGCGGCGATGGCCCCGCCGGTCAGCCAGACGGTCAGCCGCCTGGTGCGGGCGAGCATGCGGTCGCGGTGCCGGATGTCCGCAGCCGTGCGTGGTCCGGACATGCTGGCCTGGCCTCCTTCAGCCTCCTTGGCGTCCCGGCCGCGCTGGTCGCGGCCCACCATGGCAATCCAGCATGCCCCGCCGATGGCACGGAACCCGTTCAGGAATCCTTCAGATGCAGTTAAATCCTGTGACCTGAGCGTTACCTGGATCACGTCGCAGGGAACCTGCTGCGCCGCTGCTGAACTGGCTCACACCCGGCTGCGCCCGGTTGGCCTGCGCGGTCCGCGGTCCCTGGTCGCGCGGGGCAATTCGATGGTCACGGTGAGCCCGCCGCCAGGGGTGTCAGACAGGGCCGCGGTGCCGCCGTCGGAGCTGACCAGGCGGTCCACGATGGCCAGGCCAAGGCCGGTGCCGCCGGACCCGGTGCTGCCGAAACGGCGGAACGCGCCGCCCTGCTGCTGTTTCGACATGCCTGGCCCGTTGTCGGACACCACGAGGATGGCCTTGCCCTCGTCGGCCGAAGCGCTGACCGTGACCGTGCCGCCGTCGTGCGCGGCGTCGATGGCGTTGGCCAGCAGGTTGTCGAGGATCTGCTCGAGGTGGCCGTCCCCGGCCCAGGCGTCCACCGGCTCGACCTGGCCGGCCGCCAGCGTGACGTCCTGCTCGCTCGCGGCCGGCCGCCACGCCGCCACCCGCTCGCTGATCAGCTCGTCGATGGCCACCTGCACCGGCGCGAGCGTGACGTTCTCCGCCCTGGCCACCGCGAGCAGGCCGCTCACCATCCGGGACAGCCGCGCGATCTCCTCTTGCGCTCCGGCCAGCTCGTCGGCGGTCGCCTGGTCGGTGTCCTGCGCCAGCAGCTCCAGCCTGAGCCGCAGCGCCGCCAGCGGCGTGCGGAGCTGGTGCGAGACGTCGGCCATCATGGTCTCGTGCCCGCGCACCAGCGCCTGCAGCCTGGTTGCCATCGTGTTGAAGTTCGCGGCGAGGCTGCGCACCTCCCGCGGCCCCGCGTCATCGGCTGACCTGGTGTCAAGCTCGCCGTTGCCAAGCTTGCCCGCCGCGTCCCCCAGCGCGCTCAGCGGCCGGCTGACCCACCTGGCCAGGCCCGCGGCGATCAGCGCGGCGGTCACCACGCCGACTACCGACACCGCGGCGATCAGCGCCCACAGCACCGCGATGCGGTGCGTCAGCGGCGCGGTCGACCTGGACAGCGCCACGATGCCGAGGTTGCCTGGGCCGGTGTCCGGCAGCACCGGCACGGTCACCAGGATCCGGCCCGGGTCGTCGGTGTTGACGATGTCGGTGCTGACGGTCCGCCTGACGCGCATCGCGGCCGGCACGGCCGGCCGCGACCGGCTCGCCGCGACCAGCCTGCCTGCCCGGTCGTATACCGCCGACCAGTAGCCGTCTCTGGCCAGCCCGCTGATGCTGTGCCCGAGCGCGGGACTGTGTATCCCGTCGCCGAGCAGCTCCTCGGCCACGTTCGCCAGCGTCCTGGCCGCCGACACGGTCTCTTCCTGGAAGTTGTGCCGGTCTTGGCCGGACGTGATCAGCCCGAGCGGCACCGCCAGCACGCCGACCAGCACGGTGATCAGCGCCAGCACGGTGAGCAGAATCCGGCGAGCCATGTCAGGCCGTGCCTAGGCCTCGCCGAGCCGGTATCCGCGACCGTAGACGGTCTCGATCAGGCCGGGCACGCCGATCTTCCTGCGCAGCGCCGCGACGTGCACGTCGAGTACCTTCGTCGGGCCGTACCAGTGCGAGTCCCAGGCCGTCTCGAGGATCTCCTGCCTGCTGACCACCCGGCCAGGATCCGCGGCAAGGCACTGCAGGATGTCGAACTCCTTGGGGGTGAGCTGGACGTCCTCGCCGGACACGCTGACCTTGTGCGTGCGGGTGTCGACGACGAGCTGGCCGTACCTGAGGACGTCGCCGCCGCCTGGCTTGATCCGCCGCAGCACCGCCCTGATCCTGGCCTGCAGCTCGACCAGCCCGAACGGCTTGACCATGTAGTCGTCGGCGCCGGCGTCCAGCGCGAGCACCCGGTCGGACTCCTCGCCGTGCGCGGTGATCACGATGATGGCGGTGTCGGATCGCGCCCTGATCCGGCGGCACACCTCGACGCCGTCGCCGTCTGGCAGCCCCAGGTCAAGCAGCACGACGTCATGGTCGTCAGCGGCCAGCGCCTCGGTGCCGGTGATCACGTGCTGCACCGAGTAGCCGCCCCTGGTCAGCGCGCGGACCAGCTGCGTGGCGATGCCGGAATCGTCTTCGACAACCAGCACGCTGACGCCCGCCTCTGGCGGCAGCACAGCCTCCGGCTGGCGACCTGCCGATGTCATACGCCATACCGTAGGCGACGGCCGGCACCGCGTCGCAAGGCGGCGGCAAGTTGGCGTCAGCGCACCGTTTGCGCCGCGTGCGCGCGTGAGAATCCCCAGTTCAGCAGCTGCCTGGCGGCCGCGAACCTGGTGTCAGGATCGGTGTTGGTGCTGTCGAGCACGACGCCCATCAGGGTCAGCTTGCCCCTTTTTGCCGCGAAGAGCAGGCAATAGCCGGCGCCCAGGGTGAAGCCGGTCTTGATGCCGATCGCGCCCCGGTAGTGCCCGAGCAGCAGGTTGGTGTTGGTCCAGTGGTAGCCGTGGTGCGCGGACGTGGGCCTGACCCGGTAGCTGCTGGTGTCCACGATCTTGCTGAACTCGGCCGAGCGCATCGCGACCTCGCCGAGCTTGATCACGTCTCGCGGCGTCGAGTAGGTGGAGTACTCGGTCGGCCAGGGCAGGCCGTCGAAATTCGCGAAATGCGTCCGGCTGAGGCCGAGTTTCCTGGCGGTGGCGTTCATCTTCGCCACGAACGCGCGCCAGCCGTGCGGATAGGCGTGCGCCAGCGTGTACGCGGCATCGGCACCGGACGGCAGCAGCAGCGCGTACAGCAGTTGCTTCTCGGTCAGCCGGTCGCCGGCGATCAGCCCGGCGCTGCCCGCGTCGTGCTCCCGCGCGTAGTTCACCGCGGCCTGGGTGATCTTGAGCTTCCTGGCCAGCTTGTCTTCCCCGAGCACCACGAGCGCGGTCATCACCTTGGTGATGCTCGCGATCGGATGCCGCCGGTCGGGGAACCTGGACCAGAGCCACTTGCGCGATCCGCCGTTCACCAGCAGCGCCTCGGCGGCCACCACCCCGGCCGGCCCGTCGGCGGGCCGGGCTGTGCGGACGACAGCAGCCGCGGGCCGGGCCGGAGCCGCGGCCGCCTTGCCGGGCAGGCCCGCGAGCGCTCCCGCGGCCAGCACCGCGCACGCCAGCCCTGCCAGCCGGGTCGGCCGGGCAGTTGTCGACATGACGCTCCTGCCAGTGCTGCAAGTGGGGCGGCAAAGCGCTCAAAGCATGGCAGTTCCGGATAGCGGCCAGCAACTCGCGCCGAGTCAGGACAACAGCCAGCGTCAGTGCACCCGGTACAGCGCGCTGAGGCCGTCGGCGGCCTCGGCGAGTTGCGCACGCAGTTCGGCCGGGCCGATGACCTCGACATCGGGCCCGAAGCCGAGCAGCGCGGCCCTGGCGTACTCGAGCCGCTCGAACGGCAGGTCGAGCCTGACCCGGCCGGCCGCACCGGCCGCTGCCGCCCAGTTCACCTGCGCGGCGTAGCCAGGCTCGACGACCCGCCTGAGCCCGGCGATGCTGGCCTGCCGCGCCAGCACCTCGACCCAGACCACCGGCAGGCTGCGCTCGAACTCGTCGAGCCAGCCGGCCCAGAAACCGGCCAGGTCGAAGCCGGCCGGCCGGCCGAACCGCCGGTCAGCAGCGGCGGCGTGGGTGAACCTGTCCGCCCGGTACACCAGCGGGCTGCGGCCGGCCTGGCCGGCGACCAGGTACCAGGCGCCTGCCTTGAGCACAAGCCCGAGCGGCTGCAGGCAGCAGTCGCGCTCGCCCGACCTGCTCAGGTACCGCGCGTCGACCTCGAGGTCGCCGAAGACTCCGGCAGCCAGTTCGGTGAGGTAGCGCGGGGCTGGCCTGCGGGTGAACCAGCCAGGGGCGTCGAGGTGGAACCGGCCGGCCGCATCGGCCGCCTGCTCGCGCAGCGCGGGCGGCAGCGAGGCCGCGAGCTTGAGCCTGGCCGACATCAGCGCCTGGCCGAGGCCCAGGTCGCCGGCTGGCCCGGCGGCGCCGAAGGCGACCAGCGCGCGAGCCTCGGTTGCGTCGAGCGCGGTCAGGCTGCTCCGGTAGCCGTGCACCAGGCGGTATCCGCCGGCCCGGCCGCGGTCGGCGTAGACCGGGACGCCAGCCTCGGCCAGCGCGTCGATGTCGCGCTGGATCGTCCGGCCGGACACGCCAAGCTCGGCGGCGAGCTGGCCTGCGGTGAGCTGGCCGCGCGCCTGCAGCAGCAGGAGCAGCGCGACCAGCCGGCTCGCTCTCACCTTGAGCAAAATACCGGACATTAGTTGTCCGGTAAGGCTCGTACGCTGGCTGCGGCAGGCTCCTGAAGGCCCGATGATCTGTGTCTGGAGGGGTGCATGGAGCATGAGAGCACCAGAGTGGCGCTGGTGACCGGGGCGAGCCGGGGCTGCGGCCGTGGCATCGCCACCGTGCTGGGCCAGGCCGGCTGGCTGGTGTACCTGACCGGGCGCAGCGTCCGCGGCCAGCCGAGCACGCTGGACCGGCCAGGCACGATCCAGGACACCGCGGACGAGGTGACCGCGCGCGGCGGCACCGGCATCCCGGTGCGCTGCGATCACACCGACGACGCGCAGGTCACCGCGGTCTTCGAGCGGATCGCACGTGAGCAGGGACGGCTCGACCTGCTGGTCAACAACGCCTGGAGCGGATACGAGATCTCACCCGACCCGGCGCTGTCGTTCTGGGAGATCGAGTGGCGGCACTGGGACCTGATGTTCACCGGCGGCCTGCGCGCGACCGCGTTCGCGTCCAGGCTGGCGGCGCCGGTGCTGATCGAGGCGGGCCGCGGGCTGATCGTCAACATCACCTGGGTGCTCGACCGGCCGCACGGGCACGCGTTCTACGAGGTCGTGAAGAACGGCACGAACAAGCTCACCGGGCAGTTCGCCGACGACCTGCGGCCGCACGGGGTGGCGTGCGTGGCGGTGTCGCCTGGCTGGATGCGGCTGGAGCGGATGAACCTGACGCAGCAGCAGCGCGCGATGACCGAGTCGGCCGAGTTCCCCGGCCTGGCCGTGCTGGCGCTGGCCGATGACGACCAGGTGCTGGCCAAGTCGGGCGGCGTGTACACCACGCCGGCGCTCGCCCGCGAGTACGGCTTCACCGATGTCGACGGCAGCCAGCAGTCAGCGTTCTGGGACCGGCACTGGGCCGGCCTGCCTGGCTAGTCCCCGCCGAGCGCCCAGAAACCGCAGTGATGCTCGTTGCCGAAGCCGGTCTCCAGCTTCGGCTCTGGCGGGACCAGCGACAGCATCACCTGGTCCGAGCCGGTGAACCGGGGCCAGCGGGCGGCGCCGGGCGCGGACGGCACGCCGGTCTTGGCGAAGCTGGTCCACTCGGCCTGCATCGCGGCCGACAGCCGCCGCTGCGCCGCCGACAGCGTGCCGTGCGCGCCGGCCGGCAGCGTGAACAGGTACTGCAATTCGGACGCGTGCGTGGCGGCGTACGGGAATCCTGGGTTCGGGTACGGGCTCGGCGCGTGCTCGTCGTTGAACTCGTACGCGTACACCGGCGTGTACCTGGCCATGTCCTGGTCAAGCAGCAGCGTCGGGCAGGAGAAGATCGCGTCGGTGCCGACCGCGCTCATCGCCAGCGGCGGGCTCGGGTACGAGCTCAGCGGGTACTGCAGCACGATGTCCGCGGCTATCTTGGCGGACACGTGCAGCGTGGACTCGATCGTCGCCACGTAGTTGGCCTGGGTCACCGGATGACCCTCGAACTTCGCCAGCGCCACGAACAGCCGCCACTCGTCGTGGTTCGACCCGTCGATGACCGGCACGTGGCTGAACTGCCCGGCGGCCAGCGCGGTGTCCAGCGGCTGGGTCAGCACGCTGCCGTCGATATCGGCTGACGCGCCGGACTGATCCTCGTCGGCCAGGATCCTGGTCACCGGCACCCGGCGCAGGCAGGCAGCGGACTGGCTGGCGCAGCCGACCTTTGCGGCGAACGCCTTGCCCTGCGCCTCGGCAGCGGCCAGCGAGATCGGCTCGAGCGCGTACCCGCCGCTCTCCACGATGGCCTTGGCGAAGAGCCCGCGCGCGCCTGGGGAGGTGAGCTGCAGCAGCGTGCTCTGCCCGCCGGCCGACTCGCCGAACAGCGTCACGTTGGCCGGCTCACCGCCGAACGCGCCGATGTTGGCCTGCACCCAGCGCAGCGCGGCCTGCTGGTCCATCAGCCCGTAGTCACCGGCCGGCCCGCCCGGATGGCTGGCCAGCGCGGAGTCGGCGAGGAAGCCGAGCGCGCCAAGCCGGTAGTTCAGCGTGACCACGATGACGCCGTGGCTGACCAGCCCGCGCGGGTCGTAGTCGTTACTCTCGCCGGCGACGAATCCGCCGCCGTGTATCCACACCATGACCGGCAGCCCGGTGCCGCGCACCGGCCGGTACACGTTCAGGAACAGGCAGTTCTCCGACGTGCTCGCCCGGCCGAACGGGGTCGCAGGCTGCGGGCAGTGCGGGCCGAAGCTGGTAGCCGGCCTGATCCCGGTCCAGTGCGCGGCGGGCTGCGGCGGCCGCCAGCGCAGCGCGCCGACCGGCGGCGCCGCGTACGGGATGCCGAGGTACTCATCCATCGAGCCGGCCTGCTTGCCGCGGACCTGGCCATTGGTGGTGCCGACCGTCAGTGACGCCGCCGGGCCGTGACCGGCAGCGTCAGCGCGCGCCCGGTGACCAGCCCCGGCGGCCGGACTCGCGCAGCCCGCGACCAGCGCCGCGAGGCCACCAGCGAGGCCAACGGCGAAGACGGCACCACGGCCACGGCGTACTGGCATGAAGCACTCCATATCCCGCACTGGCCCCGATTGGTGCTCTTATTGTGCAGTGAGCCTGGCCGGCTGGGCGAGCAGGTAGTGCCGTTCCCGCAGGTTCGAGGTCCGGCTCGCCGCCGTCCGGTAGCCGGCCAGCGCGCCTGCGGCGCCAGCTCGCGCAGCAGGCCCTCGACATCCGGTACAGCCGCGGCGGAGTTACAGCTCGGGATCCGGCGCGCTGAGCACCTGCCTGACCTCGATCGGCTGCATGATCGGCTTGCCGCCGGCCGCGGGCGCGGCGGACGCCCGCGCGGCGATCTCGATCGCCCGCTCCGCGCTGTCCACGTCGATCACCCGGTAGCCGGCCAGCAGCTCCTTGGCCTCGCCGAACGGCCCGTCGGTCACCACCGGGGCGCCGGTGCCGTCCCACACCACGAACTTGGCCTGCTCGGGCCCGGCAAGCCCCTGCGCGTCGACCAGCTCGCCGGTCTGCGCGAGCTCGGCGTTCAGCGCGATCTGGAACCGGATGTGCGCGGCGATCTCCGCCTCGGTCCACTCGTTCATCGGCGGGCAGCCGGACGCCACCTGGCCGTAGTTCTGCAGCAGCATGTATCGCATCGTTGCCTCCTTGGGGTTCGGCGCCGTTGCCCAGACGTCACCGCCGTGCCCGGCTTCCCGACATGGCGGGAACGAGGACCAGCACCAGGCTGCCGAGTCCTCCGCGCTACCAGCCGGTGGGCAACGGCATGCCCTCGGTGTATCCGGCTGCGCCCTGGATGCCGACCACGGCATTGCGGTGGAAGCCGTCCAGGCTGTCGGCCCCCGCGTAGGTGCAGGCGCTGCGCAGCCCTGCGGTGATCGCGTCAAGCAGGTCCTCCACTCCTGGCCGCTGCTGGTCCAGGTACATCCGCGAGCTGGAGATGCCCTCCTCGAACAGCTCCTTGCGTGCCCGGTCGAACGGCGAGTCAGCGGCCGCCCTGAGCCTGACCGCGCGGGCCGAGGCCATCCCGAAGCTCTCCTTGTACAGCCGCCCGTCGGCGTCGCGGAACACGTCGCCAGGCGACTCGCAGGTGCCGGCGAACCAGGAGCCGATCATCACGTTCGACGCGCCAGCGGCCAGTGCCAGCGCCACGTCACGCGGGTGCCGCACGCCGCCGTCTGCCCAGACGTGCTTGCCCAGGCTCCTTGCCTCGGCCGCGCACTCGAGCACCGCGCTGAACTGCGGCCTGCCCACCCCGGTCATCATCCTGGTGGTGCACATCGCGCCTGGCCCGACGCCGACCTTCACGATGTCGGCGCCGGCCTCGATCAGGTCGCGCACGCCGTCGGCGGTCACCACGTTCCCCGCGACCACCGGGACCTGCGGGCCGAGCTGGCGCACCGCGCGCAGCGCCTGCAGCATCTTCTCCTGGTGCCCGTGCGCGGTGTCCACGACCAGCAGGTCCACCTCGGCGTCCAGCAGCAGCTTCGCCTTTGCCGCGACGTCGCCGTTGATGCCGATCGCCGCCGCCACCCGGAGCCGGCCGCGGTCGTCGACGGCCGGCTGGTACAGCGTCGCCCGCAGTGCGCCGGTCCTGGTCAGGATGCCGACGCAGCGGCCGGCGTCGTCGACCACCGGCGCCAGCCGGTGCCGGCCGCTGTGCAGCAGGGTGAACGCGCGCTCAGGGTCGGTGCCCGCGGGCAGGGTCAGCAGCTCGGTGGACATCACCTGGCGGAGCTGGGTGAACCGGTCGACGCCGGTGCAGTCCGCCTCGGTCACCACGCCGACCGGCCTGCCGCCGGTGAGCACGATGATCGCGCCGTGCGCGCGCTTGGGCAGCAGGCTGAGCGCGTGCCCGGTGGTGGCCTCTGGCTCGAGGGTGAGCGGCGTGTCGTGCACCAGGTCACGCTGCTTGACCCAGTCGACCACCTCGGCGACGACGTCGCCGGGGATGTCCTGCGGCAGCACGACGACACCGCCACGGCGGGCGACGGTCTCGGCCATCCGGCGGCCGGCCACCGCGGTCATGTTGGCCACGACCACCGGAATCGTGGCGCCGCTGCCGTCCCTGGCGGACAGGTCGACGTCAAGCCTGGAGCCGATCGCGGACCGCCGTGGCACCAGGAACACGTCGCTGTAGGTCAGGTCATGGCTCGGCTCGGTCAGGAAGCGCACGTCTCCGATTGTCCTATCGTGGCCAGGTGGAGGAGCAGCGGACCCTGCGGCTCGGCGGCCGGGCCTGGCCGCCTGGCTCGTTCGCGGTGATGGCGGTGATCAACCGGACGCCTGACTCGTTCTACGACGGCGGGGCCACGTTCGGGTTCGGCGCCGCGGTTGACTCGGCCGAGCGGGCGCTGGCAGCGGGTGCGGACATCCTGGACATCGGCGGGGTCAAGGCTGGGCCTGGCGACGAGGTGGCCGCGGCCGAGGAGATCAGCCGGGTGGCCGGGCTGGTGGCCGCGGTGCGCGAGCGGCACCCTGACGCGGTCATCAGCGTCGACACCTGGCGGGCCGAGGTCGGCGAGGCGGTCGCCCAGGCGGGCGCCGACCTGCTGAACGACGCCTGGGGCGGCACCGACCCCGGGCTTGCGCTGGTCGCCGCGCGGCACGGCATCGGGCTTGTCTGCTCGCACGCGGGCGGCATGCGGCCGCGCACCGGGCCGCACCGGCCGGCCTACCCCGATGTGGTCACCGCGGTGCTCAGGCACGTGACGGCCGAGGCGGCGCGGGCGGTCCTGGCCGGGGTGGACGCGGACCGGATCCTGATCGACCCGGCGCATGACTTCGGCAAGACCACCTGGCACTCGCTGCAGCTCACCCGCAGGCTGGCCGAGCTGACCGGGACCGGCTGGCCGGTGCTGGTCGCCGTGTCGAACAAGGACTTCATCGGGGAGACGCTCGACCTGCCGGTGCGGGAGCGCGGCGCGGGCACGATCGCGGCACTGGCGGTGTCGGCCTGGCTCGGCGCGCGGGTCTTCAGGGTCCACGACGTGGCCGCCGCCCGCGCCGCGCTGCAGGTCGTCACCGACCAGCAACAGGCGCTGGCTCAGGACGCGTGAAACGCCGCGTAGATGATCGCGCTGAGCCGGTCCACCATCTCGTCCTTCGGCAGCCGGACGTCGGCGCTCATCAGGTAGTTCACCCGTTCGAGCATCATCAGGCAGGCAACCGCGGTGAGTTCGGCATGCTCGCTGAGGGCCGGGCTGCCGAGATCGAGGTTGTGCGCACGCGCGCCCGCGGTCATGCCCTGGGTGATGGCCTCGGCCAGCCGGAACAGGGTGTGCAGGCCGTCGCCGTACAGTTCCTCGCCGACAAGCTCTGCCTGGCTGAGGATCATGATCACGGTCGCGTGCGCGTGGTAGACCTCGCAGAACTTGCGCACCCAGTTCCGCAGCGCCGTCCGGCCTGCCGGGTTCGGCGTGACCACGGGGAACTCGTCGGTGATGATCTGCATGTCCCGCAGCGCATCCCGCAGCAGCGCCTTGAACAGGTCGTCCTTGTTGGCGAAGTACAGGTAGAACGTGCCATGTGAGGTGTTCGCGCGGCGCACCACGTCATCGACGCGCACCGCAGAGAAACCCCGCTCATCGAATTCGGCAAGACCTGCCTCGAGCAGCTTGCGCACGGTCTGCTGGCCCTGCCGGCCGAGCGCACGGCCCTGGGCCGGCACGCCGCCGCGCAGCGACGGGCGGCGGATGGCCTCCTGCCGGGCCGGCGCTGGCGGACGGCCCCCCTGAACCGCGCGCGGTATCCGTGTTAACGGGGCATCCTGCGGCCGTGCCGCCGCCTCGCGGACCCGCGGTGGCTGGCGTTCGGCTGCTGACGGGCTATGCCCGGCTTCCCTACTCATGCTGCGAGACTAACGGGAGACGGCGAGATTCGCCTCAGGGGTATCACGTCAGGGGTATCACTCAGTCGCCAAGTACCTGGCGCAGGTACTCGTTGCCGAACCGGCGTTCCGGGTCGATCTGGTCACGGAGCGCGACGAAGTCGCCGAACCGCGGATAGACCCCGGCAAGGTAGTCCGCGGTCCTGGTATGCATCTTCCCCCAGTGCGGCCGTCCGCCGACACCCGTCATGATCGCCTCGACGCCCGCGAAGTACTCCTCGTGCGGCGACGGATGGAACACGTGGATCGCGATGTAGGCGCTGTCCCGGCCGCTTGCCGTGGACAGCCACAGGTCATCGGACGGGGTGACCCTGACCTCGATCGGGAAGCTGATCCGCCAGTCCTTGCGCTTGAACAGCGAGCGGACCTCGCCGAGCACGTCGGCCAGGGCCGGCCGGGGCACCGCGTACTCCTCCTCCTTGAACCGGACCCGGCGCGGGCTGGTGAAGACCTTGTAGGCAGCGTCGACGTAGGTACGCGCGCCCAGTGCCCTGGCTGCCGCCGAGTTGATCGCGGGGATCACCGCGGGGGAGAGCTGGCCGAGCCGGCAGGTGGCGTTGAACACCGTGTTGGACAGGAACTCGTCGTCGAGCCAGTGCCGCCACCGCGACAGCGGCCTGGCCGGCCCGTCTGACCGGTTGTTCCGCTTGGTCAGGCAGCCCTCGCTGTGCGGGAACCAGTAGAACTCGAAGTGCTCGTTGTCCGCGCTGAACTCATCCAGCCTGCTGAGCACCTCCGACCAGGTCATCGGCTCTTCGCGGGCCTCGAGCAGGAAGGCAGGCACCACCTTGAAGGTGATCGCGGTGACGATGCCGAGCGCGCCGAGCCCGACCCTGGCGGCATTGAACAGGCCAGGCAGCCCGGCCTCGTCATCGGCCGTGCACCGCACGATCCGGCCGTCGGCAAGCACCAGCTCGAGCCCGGCGACCTGGGCGGCCATCCCGCCGAGGTCGCGGCCGGTGCCATGGGTGCCGGTCTGGGTCGCGCCTGCCACCGTCTGCACCTGGATGTCACCCATGTTGGCCAGCGACAGCCCGCGGGCGAGCAGCTGGGCGTTCAGCACGTGCAGCGGGCAGCCGGCCTCCACGGTCACCAGCCCGGCGGCCGGGTCGACCGACCTGATCGCGGTCAGCCGGGACGGCTCAAGGCGGACGCCCGAGGTCACCGCCACCGGCGTGAACGAGTGCCCGCTGCCGGTCATCCGCACCGTCAGGCCGTCGGCTGCGGCGCTGGCGACCTCGGCAGACACCTGCTCGGCGGTGGCCGGCGCGACCGTCCTGGCCGGGCTCGCCGTGACGTTGCCCGCCCAGTTCTGCCACGGCCCGTGGTCCGATGAGCCGCTATGACTCCGCATCGGCCCATTGTGCCGCTTGAGTCTCACGAGTCGCACGGAACCCGTCCAGCCCCAGCACGCAAACTGCCACGGCTGTCAGCCCGCAGCAGGCGGCGAACGCGTAGCCCCAGCGTGGCCCGACCTTGTCGATGATCTGGCCGGCCACCGCCGAGCCCGCCGCGACGCCCACCGAGATGCTCGACGACAGCCAGGCCATGCCCTCGGTCCGCCGTGCCTTCGGCGCGTCCCGCTCGACCAGGCTGAACCCGGCGATCAGCGTCGGCGAGATCGACAGGCCGGCCAGCAGCCCGACCAGGTCCAGGCTGAGCAGGCCCGGCTGCGCCCAGAACGTGCAGAACCCGGCGATGCTCAGGCACAGGGTGATCGTGAACCTGCGCTCCAGCCTGGCCCGCCAGGTCCTTGACCCGTACCACAGCCCGCCGATCGCGCTGCCGAGCGCGAACGTGCCGAGTACCAGGCCGGCCAGTGGCTTGTGCCCGAGCCGCTGCGCGAAGTCGACAGTGCTCAGGTCGATCGTGGCGAACATCGCACCGAGAAAGAAGTACACGGGGGCCAGCACTTTCAGCGCCTGCGCCGGCAGCGCGAACCGGCGCGCTGGCCCGGTGTGCCGCGCTTGCGCTGCCGGTACCGGCCTGGCGACCGGCGGCTGTGTGCCGCGCTGCGCGGCGAACAGCAGCGTGCCGATCAGGCAGAGCGCCATCGCGACCAGCACGCCGGATGCGGGCTGGACCTCGGTGGCCAGCAGGGTGACCACGGCCGGGCCGAGCACGAAGATCATCTCGTCGGCTACCGACTCGAACGCGAACGCGGTGTGCAGCAGCGGCGAGTCGCCGAGCAGCGCGCTCCAGCGGGCCCTGACCATGGACCCGAGCGACGGCATCGAACCGCCGGCCAGGCACCCGGTCACCGCCAGCAGCCAGACCGGCAGGCGCAGTTCCGCGCAGGTCACGAAGACCAGCGTGCTGAGGCAGAAGAACACCGCGAGCGGCACCAGCACCCGGTACTGGCCGAACCGGTCGGCCAGCCTGGCCAGCTGCGGCGCGCAGATCGCGTACCCGACCGATCCGGCCCCGGCCACCGCCCCGGCCAGGCCGTACTTGCCGGTGGTCGCCACCACGAGCAGGACCGTGCCGAGCCCGAACATGGACATCGGCACCCGCCCGAGCATGCCAGCGAGCGAGAACCTGACCGCCTGCGGCATCCGCAGCAGGGCCAGGTAGCCACCGCTGTGAGGCGGGTCGTGCTGGTCTCGCTCGCTGTCGCAGACCTGCGTCATACGTGAGCCTTACCTCCGCTTGTACCGTATCCGGCCAGGCCAAAATGTTTTCCGGCTGTTGACCATGGCTGCGGTGAGTCCGACACTGCGGCCGGTTAGGGTAGATAAGTGATGGGACGCTTCTCGCTGCGCCGAAATTCGCGCCGCGGGTCTGCCGGGAGGGCATCGGGCCGTCGCATGCCCGGCGCCAGGCAGATCGCGGCTGTCGGCGCGATCGCGGCGGTGGGCCTGTTCACCCATGCCGGCCTGCCGACCAGGACGAGAATGACCGGCGGTGCCGCCGGGGTCCTGCGAGTCGCGCCGCCGGCCGGCCCCGCCGTTCCGGTGAGCCGTCCGTCGGCGGCCGCGAGCCGGCCTGCCACGGCCAGCGCGCAGGAGACCTCCTACCACCAGATCGTGCTGCCTGACTTGCTGGTCGTCGCGCCGAACGGGCTGACGGCGGCGCAGGTCAGCAGGCTCAGGCGGCTGCGCGGCGTGCGGAACATGATCACCTTCGACGGCGCCGAGATCACCGCGGGCGGCAGCCCGGTCAGCGTGATCGGGGTGGACCCTGACACGTTCCGCTCCTGGGTGCCGCTGCGTACCGCGCTCGACCAGCGGTTCTGGACGGCGCTCGGCAGCGGCAAGTTCGTCGCCGCGCAGCCGGCCGCGCGCAAGCTCAGGCTGCGCCCTGGCAAGTCCTACCAGCTAGTCGGCGCGTCGTCCGAGGTGCTGACGTTCGGCGCGGCGGCCAGGCTCGGCCTGTCCGGCGTGGACCTGCTGGTGAACCAGGCCACCTCGCGCAACCTCGGCCTCGTGCACCACGTGGCGGCGCTGATCAGCGCGCCTGGGGCGGGGCTGGCCAGCCTGACCGCTGCGGTCCGCAAGGTGCTCGGCCGGGGCGGGAAGATCGAGACGCTGCGCAGCCAGCAGCTGCCGGTGTCCAAGGTCAAGCCGGGCACCAGGCCGACCAGCTACCTGCAGCTGTTCAAGGCCTCCGCCGCCGAGTACTGCCCCGGCCTGTCCTGGACCGTGCTTGCCGCGATCGGCCAGATCGAGAGCGCGGACGGCACGAACGACGGCCCGTCCACCGCCGGGGCGCTTGGCCCGATGCAGTTCCTGCCGTCCACCTGGAAGATCTGGGGCATCGACGGGTTCGGCGAGACCGGCACGCCGGACGTGATGAACCCCTACGACGCGGTGCCGTCGGCGGCCAGGCTGCTGTGCGCGGACGGCGCGGCGAACGGCGGCCAGTCGCTGGACGACGCGATCTTCGACTACAACCATGCAGACTGGTACGTGCGCGAAGTGCTCGCGCTCGCTGCGGAGTACGCCGCGGACTACCGCTGACCTGGCAGAGGATCATGGCGCCATACGACGCGTTCCTGCTTGTCTCCTTCGGCGGCCCTGAGGGCCCCGACGACGTGCTGCCGTTCCTCCGGAACGTGACGGCGGGCCGCGGCGTGCCGCCGGAGCGGCTGGCCGAGGTCGCCGAGCATTACCAGCTGTTCGGCGGGGTCAGCCCGATCAACGGGCAGTGCCGCGACCTGCTCGATGCGGTCGGCAAGGAGTTTGCTGCCCGCGGCATCGGGCTGCCGCTGTACTGGGGCAACAGGAACTGGCAGCCGTACCTGGCCGACACGGTCGGGCGGATGGCCGCCGACGGCATCGGCCGGGCGCTGGCCTTCGTGACCTCGCCGTACAGCTCGTACTCGAGCTGCCGGCAGTACCTGGGCGACATCGAGCGGGCCAGGGCTGCGGCCGGCCCCGCCGCCCCGCAGGTGGACAAGATACGGCAGTACTTCAGCCACCCCGGTTTCGTGCAGTCGTTCGTGTCGGCCGCCGCTGTCGCGCTGCAGTCGCTTGCTCCCTTCGTTCCCGGCGAAATTGATCTCGTCTTCACCGCGCACAGCATCCCGGCCTGGATGGCGGACGCGAGCGGGCCGGCCGGCGGCGCGTACCCGGCGCAGCTCGCCGAGGTGGCCAGGCTCGTCGCCGAGGGCGTCGGCGCGACCAGGCCGTGGCGGCTTGCCTACTCGAGCCGCAGCGGCCCGCCGGCCCAGCCGTGGCTCGCGCCCGACATCAACGACCTGCTGGTCGAGCTGGCCGCGGCCGGCTCGGCTGGCGTGGTCGCGGTGCCGATCGGCTTCATCAGCGACCACATGGAAGTGAAGTTCGACCTGGACGTGCAGGCAGCGCAGACCGCCAGCGCGCTCGGCCTGCCGTTCGCCAGGGCCGCGACTCCAGGCACCGACCCGAGGTTCGTCGCGATGATCGCCGACCTGGTGGCCGAGCGGATGTCGGGCGCGCCGCGGCAAGCGCTCGGCGACCTGGATCCTGGCATGGACAGCTGCCCGGCTGACTGCTGCGGCGGCGCGGCGGCGGGCCGGCCAAGGCCGCAGGCGGCCAGGTGACCGGCACGCCAGGCGCAGCCGAGCTGGCCGAGCTGGCCGCTGCGGTGGCCGCGGAGGCGGCCGAGTTGCTTGCGTCGAGGCACGGCCGGGTGCGGGTGGTGCAGACCAAGTCCAGCCCCACCGATGTGGTCACCGAGATGGACGAGGCTGCCGAGCAGCTCATCCGGCGGCGGATCCTGGCGGCGCGGCCTGGCGATGCGATCCTCGGCGAGGAAGGCGGGCAGACCGGTGCCGGGGCCAGCGTGCGCTGGATCGTCGACCCGCTCGATGGCACGGTCAACTACCTGTACGGGCTGCCGCAGTGGTCGGTCAGCATCGCCGCCGAGGTGGCCGGGCGGGTGGTGGCCGGGGTGGTGAATGCCCCGATGCAGCGCAGCGTGTTCACCGCGACGCTCGGCGGCGGCGCCTGGCAGCAGTCGGACTGGCTGGCCAGCCCGCAGCGACTCGCCTGCAACGACGGAGTGCCGCTGGCCGACGCGCTGGTGGCCACCGGCTTCGGCTATGCGGCCAGCCGCCGGGCGGTGCAGGGCGAGGTGGTGGCCGCGCTGCTGCCGCAGGTGCGTGACATCCGCAGGGCAGGGTCGGCGGCCGTGGACCTGTGCTCGCTGGCCAGCGGCCAGGTCGACGCCTACTACGAGCGCGGGCTGCACGACTGGGACCTGGCAGCGGGCGGGCTGATCGCCAGGGAGGCCGGCGCACGGGTGGGCGGGTTGCGCGGCGAGCCGGCCGGCACCACGATGGCGCTCGCCGCCGCGCCCGGCCTGTTCGCCGAACTGCATGACCTGCTGGTCAGCCTCGCCGCCGACCGCCCCGACGGCGCCGGAGACTAGTGCCTGGTCAGGGTTCCGGTCGCGGTGGCACCGTTGGACCTGAAGGTGAGCCGCAGGGCCTGGCCGGCGGTCCTGAGCAGCGAGACGCGCCCGCCGTCGCAGTTGCTGTCGTTGCCCACGATGCCGAGGCTGAGCACCGCTGTGCTGCTGCTCGCCGAGATCAGCGTCAGGTCGCCTGCGCAGGTCAGCTGGTTCCCGGTGTAGGTCATCGAGCCGGTCGATGAGCCCGCGGTCAGCTTGATCGTGGTGGTGAACGAGACGCTGAGCTGACTGACCGAGCCTGACCAGGTGCCGCCGAAGCCGGCCGGCACGGTGGGCGTGCTGCTGCTGGCCGGCGAGGTGGCCCGCTTGTGATCGCCGGCCGCGGCGGCCGGATGCTTCGGCGGACTGCCGCCCTGGACCAGCAGGAAACCGACAACCGCCGCGATCAGCACGACGGCGATCCCGGCAATGATCGGCAGCCGCTTGGATATCGCCGACTCGGCCGATCGGCCGCCCGCGTGCCTGGTGTCAGGCCGACCGGCGTGCTGCCGGGCCGGGTGAACTGCCGCCGGGCGCGTTGCCTGATGCTGGCCGGCCTGGTGCTGGCCGGCCTGGTGCTGTGGCAGATGGTGCTCGGCCGGCGGGTGCTGAGCCGGCTGCCGCGGCTGCTGGCGAACAGCCGTCCGATCCGCGGCCGCCTGGTGTGCCACCGTCAGGTACTGGTCCTGGTGGGCATCAAGCCGCGAGGCGTGCTGGCCGGCCTGTGCCGCCCGCCTCGAACCCTCGGCGAGCAGTCCGGCAGGCAACTCCACGTTGCCGAGCAACGCCAGCGTCGCCGCCCTGGCCGTCGGCCGTTCCGCGGGCTCGCCGGTCAGGCAGTCCTCGACCACCGGCCTGATGTGCGCTGGCAGCACATCCAGGTCGGCCAGGCTGGCCGGCGGCCGGCCTGCAGCGGCAAACGCGACGGTCTCGGCCCAGGCGGCCATGTCCGCGGCCGGAGTGTTGGGCCCGTATGGCGGGGTGATGCCGAACTCGATGACCTTCGGGCCGTCAGCGCCGATGATCACGTAGTCCGGGCCGAAGTTCGCGTGCACCAGGCCGGTCTGGTGGATCGAGGCAAGGCCGGTGGCCATGCCGATCGCGATGCTCTCCAGGTCGGCACCGCGCCGCACCCCGTCCGCGGCCACCAGCTCGAACAGCGAGGGCCCGTCCACATACTCGCTGACCAGGAACGCGTCGGTGCCGTCGAACCCGTCGTCGAGGATCCGCGCCGCGCAGAACGGCGGCACTCGCCTGGCCACCGCGGCCTCGGCGGCGAACCTGTCGCGTGCCGCCGCATCCTTGGTCCACTCGCTGCGCAGCGTGCTGACAGTCACCTTGCTGCCGCGCGGAGCGTCGGCCAGGTAGACAGGCCACGCGCTGGGAATCCCGACGATCCGGGCGGCCAGCCGGTAACGTCCGACGCGCGCCGGGTCGTCGGAACGCAGCGGCTGGAGATGTGGCATAGGAAAGGCCGCTCCGGCGTTGGTCATCCGGGAGTGTCGCTGGATGTGCGATTCGTACCTTACGCACTTTGTGCTGGGCAGTCCGGCTGATGCGATAAGTTACCGTCCGGTTCAGCGACGGCCGCCGGCCCGCTGAAGCGCTGGTAGCGGCCTGATTGCGGGGTTCCGTCCGGCGCCGCGGCGGCAACCAGGACGACACGCAAGCAGCGGGTCTGGCTGGGTAGGTGTACCGCGCCGCGGGACGTGGCAGAATTCCCCGCCGGAATCGGGCACAACCGAGGGCTCCCGAGCGTTACAGACGCGCGACGAGGTTCGTGAAGATGGAGGGGTAAGAGCCGACATGGCTACCGACTACGACAGTCCGAGGAAGACAGACGACGAGCTTACCGAGGACAGCCTGCAGGAACTGCAGGCACGACGGATGGACAAGTCATCCACCGCGATCGATATCGACCCGGATGAGATGGCCGAGTCGCTTGAGCTGCCGGGGGCGGATCTGTCGAACGAGGAGCTCTCGTTCCACGTCATTCCGCGCCGGGCCGACGAGTTCACCTGCTCGAGCTGCTTCCTGGTGCACCACAGGAGCCAGCTCGCCGAGAGCAAGGGCGGCCAGCTTGTCTGCCGGGAGTGCGCGGCCTGAAAGGTCAAGGCGGCATGCACAGCTCCCGGCCAGTGACCGCGCGCGAAGCCGCGCGGCGGTGCTGGCTGCCCGCATCGCCAAGCTGATCTTGTGCCCCGTTGAGCTCGCCTGATCTCCTCCAGCCCCGATCGAGAGCAGTCGCCTAGAACGTTCGCTGCACGCCAGGCTGATCCGCCTGGACCCGCGGCCTGGCCCGCCGCCTGCCCGCGCAGGAGAGCAGCGCCCTGATCACCAGCACCGCAAGCACCGTCCTGGCAGGCAGTTCCAGCATCGTGCTGCCGCCCGGCAGCGGCCTGACCGCCAGCACGGCAATGCCGGCGGTGATCATGACACCGCAGGCCAGCGCCAGCACCGCGAGCGCCGCCTGGCGGCGCCTGAGCATCCTGGCCAGGTGCCTGCGGCCGTCCGCGGGCAGCTTGCGTACGAGCTGGACGGCATACCCGGTCACCAGCAGTGCCGCGACGGCCAGCAGCAGGTACAGCCAGCCAGCGGAACGCGGGCCGAGCATCGGCAGGTAGACAGCGGCGGCGAGGACCAGCGCGGCGGGCACGGTGATGCCGGCCGCGACCCTGGCCAGCGCCACCTCGGTGTTGCGCCCGAACACCCCGGCGCCCGGCGACGACCTGGCAGCGCGCAGGAAGTAGCCGGCCGCGCTGCTGGCGTCCCTTGCCCGCAGGCTGATCCGGCCGAGCTCGTTGATCGCCCCCGCGTGCCCGGGATCGATCGCCAGCGCGGCCTGCTGGCTGGCCCGTGCCTGCTGCAGGTCGCCTGCCGTCAGTGCCACCTTGCCCATGGTGAAGTGCACGTCCGGCTCGGCTGGCGCGATCGCGACGGCAGCGGCCGCCGCCTCGGCGGCGAGCCAAGGCTGGCCGTTCTCCGCGGCCGCCTGCGCCAGGCAGACGTGCGACCGCCAGAAGTGCGGGGCCAGGCTCCTTGCCTGCAGCGCCGCGGCCATCGCCTCGGCCGGCCTGCCGAGGCTGATCAGCGCGGTGCTGGCCAGCCGGTACGGCCAGTCGTCGGCGGGGTCGAGCTGGCCGGCCCGCCGCGCCGCGGCAAGCGCCTCGCCGGCCCGGCCGGCCCCGAGCTGCGCGCGGGCGAGCAGGCACCAGGCCCTGCTGTTGTCTGGCGCAGCCGCGACGCAGCCGGCCAGCAGCCTGGCGGCGTCGCAGAACCTGGACACCTCGATCATCGCGCTGGCCCGGCGCAGGTCAGCCGCGCTGTCCGCGGGCCCCGGGTTCACAGCAGTTTCCGCTTCTTCAGGTATGCCGCCAGGTCGTCGTAGGCGCCGCCCTCGTTGGCGAACAGGGCCACGTTGCGCGCCGACTCGAACCACGGCCCGAGCGACGGCTGCACCTGGCGGGCCGCCGCGGCCAGGTCGGCCTGGCTGATCAGGCGGACCGTGCCTGACCTGGCCGAGTCGAGCAGCGCCAGCTCGGCGGCCGACTCGCAGACATGCGAGATATCTGCCGCCGAGTACCCGTCGGTCATCGCGGCGAGCTTGCGCAGCTCGATCCCGGCCACCGGGCGGCCGCGCAGGTGGTAGCGGAACACCGCCTCCCTGGCCGGCTCGTCCGGCGGCAGCACGAGCAGCGTGCGGTCGAACCGGCCGGGCCGGCGCAACGCGCTGTCCACGTCCCACGGGTGGTTGGTGGCGGCGAGCACGAACACGCCGTCGTTGCCGCCGGCAACGTCGTCGAGTTCGAGCAGCAGCTGGTTCACCGAGCTGCGCAGCGGCGTGCTACGCAGCTGGCTGCGCTTCTGCCCGATCGCGTCCACTTCGTCCAGGAACAGCACGCACGGCGCGGTCTTCCTGGCCGACTCGAACAGCTCGTGGATGTTCCGCTCGCTCTGGCCGATGTACATGTCGATCACGTCGGCGAACGAGATCGCGATGAACTGCGCGCCAAGCTCGCCTGCCATCGCGCGGGCGATGAAGGTCTTGCCGCAGCCGGGCGGCCCGTACAGCAGCAGCCCGCCGCGCAGGCTCTTGCCGTAAAGCCTGCGCAGCTCCGGGTTGCGCAGCGGGGCGAGGAACGCTGCCTCAAGCCTGGCCTTGACCTCGGCCATCCCGGCTACATCTGACAGCAGCAGGCCAGGACGCTCCGCGTCGTACGCGCGATCCTGACCGTGGTCGGCGGCTGCCTGGGTGCCATCCTCCGCGACGAACATCGGCGGCAGCACGTCGCGCAGCTCGGCCTCGGCCTGCGCCCAGTTGAACGCCGGATCTGTCGGCGGCTCGCCGGCCTCGGGCGCGGCGGCGGCCTCAGCCGCGCCGGCAGCAGGCGGCGCACCGGCAGCGGGCGGGCCGG
>JASHQL010000532.1 GCA_030039155.1 Streptosporangiaceae bacterium
CAGGCCCGCCCTGGTGGTCGCGCCGACCAGCGTGAACGGCGCGATCTCCAGCGGGATCGCGGTCGCGCCTGGGCCCTTGCCGATCACCACGTCGACCCTGAAGTCCTCCATGGCCAGGTAGAGCATCTCCTCGGCTGGCCTGGCGACCCGGTGGATCTCGTCGATGAACACCACCTCGCCCTCGGTCAGCGTGGACAAGATGGCCGCCAGATCGCCGGCCCGCTCGATGGCCGGGCCGCTGGTGATCCGCATCGGCGTGCCGAGCTCGGCGGCGATGATCATCGCCATCGTGGTCTTGCCGAGGCCAGGAGCGCCGGACAGCAGCACGTGATCGGGCGCCCGGCCGCGGCGCAGCGCGCCCTCGAGCACCAGCGACAGCTGCTCCCGGACCCGGACCTGGCCGACGATCTCGGCCAGCCGCCTTGGCCGCAGCGCGCTCTCGACCACCCGGTCATCGGCGTCGGCCAGCGCCGACACCAGGCCTTCCTGGTCATGCGCGGCGTCAGGTGTCATGTCCGGCTCAGCACCCTGAGTGCTGCCCGCAGCGCCACCGCGACGTCCACCTGAGCGGCCTGGCCGGCGCCGGTGTCTTGCTGCCCGCCGGCACCTGACGCGGTGAGCTCCGGCTCGATCACCGAGATCGCGGCATCGGCATCCCTGGCCTGCCAGCCAAGGTTCACCAGGCCTATCCTGACTTGCTCGCGCCAGGCCGCCTGGCCAGCCGCAGCCAGCGCGGTGACCTGGCCGCCGGCCTCGCCGTCACCGGCCGCGCCAAGCCGCCCGGCCAGCTCGAGCACGATCCGCTGCGCGCCCTTCTTGCCGATGCCGGGCACCGTGGTGAGCGCGACCAGGTCCTCGGCGGCCACCGCGCGGCGCAGCGCGTCCGGGGTCAGCACGCCGAGCATGGCAAGGGCCAGCCGGGGGCCGACGCCGCTGGCAGTCTGCAGCAGCTCGAACGTGTTGCGCTCGTCCTCGCTGCCGAACCCGTACAGGGTCAGCGAGTCCTCCCTGACCACCAGTGAGGTCGCGACCCTGGCCCGCTCCCCTGGCTTCAGGCTGGCCAGCGTGGCCGGGGTGCACTGCACCAGCAGGCCGACCCCGCCAACCTCAATGACGGCGCCGTCGGGCGCGACGCCGCAGACCGTCCCCGTCAGGTGCGCGATCACTGGGCGCCGCCCTGCGCCCGCAACGCCAGCGCCAGCCTGCGCTCGGCGGCGCCGCGCCACAGGTGGCAGATCGCGAGCGCCAGCGCGTCCGCGGCGTCTGCCGGGCGCGGCGGGCTCGTCATGCAGAGCAGCCTGGTCACCATCTCGGTGACCTGCGCCTTCCCGGCCCGGCCGCTGCCGGTGACCGCGGCCTTCACCTCACTCGGGGTGTGCAGCGCTACCGGCAGGCCGCGCCGGGCCGCGCAGATGATCGCGATCGCGCCAGCCTGCGCGGTGCCCATCACGGTCCGCACGTTGTGCTGGCTGAACACCCGCTCGACGGCGACGGCGTCCGGCCTGAAGTCGGCCAGCCAGGAGTCGATCGCCTGCTCCAGCTGCAGCAGCCTGGCCGCGATCTCGGCATCGGGCGCTGTCCTGATCACGTCAGTGCCGACCAGCCGCAGGCTGCGGCCAGGTGCGCCGTCGATCACCCCGATGCCGCATCTGGTCAGGCCTGGGTCGACGCCGAGCACCCGCATGTGGTCCACCGCCAGGTCGCTAGCGAACACCTGTTCGGTGGCACATTACCGGCTCGGCCAGCGGGCCGCGGGCAGGCGCGCCGTGCCCGGCCAGCGCAGGCGGCTCAGAAATAGTCGAGCATGTAGGCGGTCCCGGCGAACGCGCACTCCACTGCCTCGTCGTCCGCCGGGCCGCCGCCGGCCACCAGGCCGGCGGTCCGCAGCGTGCTCAGCGGGACACCGCAGAAGGCCGCCGAGAAGCCCCTGATGCCTAGGCGGAGCGGCGCCGATGACGCCGCCGGGGCGGCCTCGAGCGCGCCCTTCCCGCCGCTGACCGACAGCAGCCAGCTGCCTGCGTTGGCCGGCTGCTGCGGGTCGGTGAGCTCGAGCCTGACCGCAAGCTCGACGGCCGAGGGGTAGCCGCGAGCTGCCACGGCGGCGCGCGCGTCGACCACCCGCAGCATCCAGGCCGCGTGCTGCCGCACCGTGACGTCTGGCTCGCGCACCAGCCAGCTGACCGGGTCGTCTGGCCCGAGCACGGCGGTCAGCTTGTCCGCCATCGAGGCGTGCGAGGAGACCACCCGCCACAGCGCCACCGCGTGCTCCCTGTCGATGGCGGCGTGGCTGTGCAGCCACAGGTTGTGCCTGCCGTGCCAGCCATAGCTGACGAACCCGCCGTCGCCGGCCAGGTAGGCGAAGTTCTCCGGGTCGGCGAGCCATCTGGCGACCGTCTCAGGCTCCCTGACCGTCGGCCCGCAGGACCGGCTGGCCCGGTACACCAGGTCAAGCACGCTGATCACGGCCGCCGCGTCCTGCGGCCCGGCCCTGCGCACCGGCGGCAGGCTGGCCGCCTGCTGGCCGAGCTGGTCGGCAGGCGCCAGCGAGCCGAGCGACCTGACCGGCAGCTCGACCTCGTGGTGCGCGCCGCCGTACTCCCAGCCGAGCGACCGGTAGATCGGCGAGGTGGACGGGAACAGCACCGAGACCAGGTAGCCGCGGTCGGCGATGTCGGCGAGCAGCGTGCTCATCAGGCGGCTGCCGACGCGGGTACCGCGGGCTTCCGGCGCCACCTTCACCCCGGCGACGCCGGCCATCGGCAGCTGGCTGCCGTGCCACCACTGGCGCATGTCGTGGTACTTGGCGGTGCCGACCAGCTCGCCGTCGGCGAAGGCGCCGAGTATCCGGCCAGCGGCTACGCTGCCCCGCAGGCTGGCCAGCCACTCAGGCCGCGACCCTGGGTCGATCGGGCCGAACGCCCTGCGCCGCAGCTCAAGCTCGTCCTCGAGGTCATCGTCAGGCGTCAGCGGCCGGATCTGCGGGGAGACGGTCACCGATCTCCGCCGATCATCCAAGCTTCTCCATGATCTCGTCGGACACCGAGTAGTTGGCGTACACGTCCTGCACGTCGTCGGAGTCCTCGATCGCCTCGATCAGCCTGAACACCTTCTTGGCGTTGTCCTCGTCAAGCTCCACCTCGACCGAGGGCAGGAACGGGCTCTCCGCCGACTCGTAGTCGATCCCCGCCGCCTGCAGCGCGGTCCGCACCGCGACCAGGTCGCCTGGCTCGCTGATCACCTCGAACGACTCGCCCAGGTCGTTGACCTCCTCGGCGCCGGCGTCCAGCACCGCGAGCAGCACGTCGTCCTCGGTGACGCCGCCGGCCTTGCCGACGATGACCACGCCGCGCCTTGAGAACAGGTACGACACCGAGCCCGCGTCTGCCATCGAGCCGCCGTTCCTGGTGAACGCGGTGCGCACATCGGAGGCCGCCCGGTTCCTGTTGTCGGTGAGCGCCTCGACCAGCACGGCGACGCCGCCAGGCGCGTACCCCTCATAGGTGATCGTCTCGTAGGCGGCGCCGCCCGCCTCAAGCCCGGCACCGCGGCGGATCGCCCTGTCGATGTTCTCGTTGGGCACCGAGCTCTTCTTCGCCTTCTGCACCGCGTCGTACAAGGTCGGGTTGCCGGCCGGGTCAGCCCCGCCGCCCCGCGCAGCGACCTCGACGTTCTTGATGAGCTTGGCGAACAGCTTGCCCCGGCGCGCGTCGACCACGGCCTTCTTGTGCTTGGTGGTTGCCCACTTGGAGTGGCCGCTCATGCCGATTCCTTCACCATTCCGACGAACAACTGGTGGATGCGGTCGTCCGCAGTCAGCTCGGGGTGGAAGGCGGTGGCGAGCGCCGGACCCTGGCGGACGGCGACGATCCTACCGGCGACCGGTTCGGTGGCGAGAACCTGCACGCCATCGCCTGCCTGCTCGACCCAGGGCGCCCTGATGAACACCGCGCGGAACGGCGGGCCGCCGATCCCGGCCAGGTCAAGGTCTTCCTCGAACGAGTCCACCTGGCGGCCGAACGCGTTCCGCCTGACCGTCATGTCGATCGCGCCGAGCGTCTGCTGCCCGGATGCGGCGTCTGGCAGCCGCGCTGCCAGCAGGATCATGCCGGCGCACGAGCCGAACGTCGGCATGCCGTCGGCGAGCCGCTTGCGCAGCGGCTCGGCCAGCCCGAATGCCTCGATCAGCTTCCAGATCGTGGTGGACTCGCCGCCGGGGATGACTAGCCCGTCGACCGCGTCCAGCTCGGCTGGCCGCCGCACGCCGGCCGGCTCGGCGCCGGCCGCGCGCAGCGCCCGCAGGTGCTCGGCCACATCGCCCTGCAGCGCGAGCACCCCGACCGCTGGCTTGCTGGCCATCACCACCCGCGGCCGGCGTACCGCTGGTCGGCCGGCAGCGTGTCGATGTTGATGCCCACCATCGGCTCGCCGAGCCCGCGGGACACCTTGGCGATCACGTCGGGGTCGTCGTGGAACGTGGTCGCCTTGACGATCGCCGCGGCGCGGGTGGCCGGGTCGCCCGACTTGAAGATGCCGGAGCCGACGAACACGCCGTCCGCACCGAGCTGCATCATCATCGCCGCGTCCGCCGGGGTGGCGATCCCGCCGGCGGTGAACAGCACGACCGGCAGCTTGCCCGCCTGGGCGACCTCGGCAACCAGCTCGTACGGCGCCTGCAGCTCCTTGGCGGCGGTGAACAGCTCGTCCGGCGACATCGTGGACAGCTTCCTGATCTGCGACCTGATGGCCCGCATGTGCCTGGTCGCCTCGACCACGTTGCCGGTGCCAGCCTCGCCCTTCGACCTGATCATCGCCGCGCCCTCGGTGATCCGGCGCAGCGCCTCGCCCAGGTTGGTGGCCCCGCAGACAAACGGCACGGTGAACTGCCACTTGTCCACGTGATTCGTCTCATCGGCCGGCGTCAGCACCTCGGACTCGTCGATGTAGTCAACGCCGATCGCCTGCAGCACCTGGGCCTCGGCGAAATGCCCGATCCGGCACTTGGCCATCACCGGGACCGACACCGCGGCGATGATCCCGTCGATCATGTCCGGGTCGCTCATCCTGGCCACGCCGCCTTGCACCCGGATGTCGGCAGGCACGCGCTCAAGCGCCATCACCGCGACCGCGCCGGCATCTTCGGCGATCTTCGCCTGCTCGGGGGTGACCACGTCCATGATCACGCCGCCCTTGAGCATGTCCGCCATGCCGCGCTTGACCCGCTGGGTGCCCGTCTCGTTCGTCACCGCAACCTCACTTGCTCGCTATCTCCACGGGCGGCGAGGGGGGTCGTCCCCCAATGGCGGTACCGCCGCCCCCTCCATGGTAGAGGCATCGGAATCCTTCGGTGATAGGCCAGTCAGCGCACGGTTTCAGTGCCGTCGGGCCAGCAGCGCTGCCGGTATCGCCCTGGGGGACGGCCCCCGGCCCCCGCCTAGGCGCCGGTGAAGCGCGGCTTTCGCTTCTCCACGAAGGCCGCGACTCCTTCCGCGAAGTCCGGCGACCCGGCCATCTCCTGCTGGATCTGCGCCTCCAGCTCAAGCTGGGCGTCCATCTGGCTGTACAGCCAGGCATTCAGCTGCCGCTTGCTGCCCGCGTAGGACCTGGTCGGGCCCTCGGCGAGCCTCGCGGCCAGCTCGTCGGCCCCGGCCTGCAGTTGGTCGTCCGGCCAGACCTGGTTGATCAGGCCGTACTCCAGCGCCTTGGCAGCTGGCAGCGGCTGGCCGAGCATGGCCAGCTCGGCGGCCCTGGCGAAGCCGATGCGGCTCGGTACCAGCAGCGACGACCCGCCGTCCGGCACCAGGCCGATGTTCACGAACGCCAGCAGGAAGTAGCCGGACTCGGCGGACAGCACCAGGTCGCAGGCCAGCGCGAGGGACAGGCCGATGCCAGCCGCCGCGCCGTGCACCGC
>JASHQL010000054.1 GCA_030039155.1 Streptosporangiaceae bacterium
CCTCTGACCAGGCCATAGACCGCGACGGACATGGCCAGCACCCAGACCAGGACGGCGAACACCGCGGTGATCCTGCCGCGCCTGGTCGCCAGCGCCCGGCGTGCCCGCGGACCGTCAGTCCCTGCGCCTTCGGTCACCGATGTCGTCCGTTCCCGTCTGCTGCCTGCGCCCTCTGGGCCTGGTCGGCCGTGCCCCGCTTGCCCCTCGCGGCCTGGCCGGTTCTGGATCAGTCGGCAGAGGCTGGCGACAGGATACGGACCGGGCGGCAGCCCCGAGTCGGACTTCACGACATTGCGGCCCAAGCCACCCGGACAGTCCGCAGGTAACACCACCAGCACACTGCGAGCACACTGTGACCAGGCAACCCATCCGGTTGCCAGCAGCGAACGCGGGTCAGACCTCGACGACCACCGGGATGATCATCGGGCGCCTGCGGTAGTTCTCGTTCACCCACTTGCCGACCGCCCGGCGGACGAGCTGGCGGAGCTGGTGCACCTCGGTGATGCCGTCGGCAGCGGCCCTGGCCAGCGCCTCCTCGACCAGCGGCCGCACGTCGTCGAACGCCGCCTCGTCGATGCCCGAGCCGCGGGCCAGGATCTGCGGCCCGGCGACCAGCTTGCCGCTGGTGGAGTCCACCACCACCACGACCGAGACGAAGCCTTCCTCGCCGAGGATGAGCCGGTCCTTCAGCGACGCCTCGGTCACCTCGCCGACCGACAGCCCGTCCACGTAGATGTAGCCGCATGGCAGCAAGCCGGTGACCGAGATCTGCCCGCCGACCAGGTCGACCACGACCCCGTCCTCGGCGATCACGATGTTCTTCGGCGGCACCCCGGTCAGCGCGGCCAGGTCCGCGTGCGCCTTCAGGTGCCGCCACTCACCGTGCACCGGGATGAAGTTGCTCGGCCGCACCAGGTTGAGCACGTACAGCAGCTCGCCGGCCGGCGCGTGCCCGGACACGTGCACCAGCGCGTTCCCCTTGTGCACCACCCGCGCGCCCAGCCTGGTCAGCTCGTTGATGATCCTGGACACCGCCGCCTCGTTACCCGGCACCAGCGAGGAGGCCAGGATCACGGTGTCGCCCTCGGCGATCCTGATCGGGTGATCACGCCCGGCCATCCTGGACAGCGCGGACATCGGCTCACCCTGCGAGCCGGTAGAGATCAGCACGATCTGGTCCGGCGGCATCTCCTCGGCTTCGTGCAGGTCCACGAGCAGTCCGCCGGTCACCGACGGCACCTTCAGGTAGCCCAGATCGCGGGCCACGCCCATGTTGCGCACCATCGACCTGCCGACCAGCGCCACCTTCCTGCCGTGCGTCGCCGCTGCGTCCATGACCTGCTGGACCCGGTGCACGTGGCTGGCGAAGCAGGACACGATGATCCGCTGCTCGGCCTCCGCGAACACCTCGGCGAGCACCGGCCCGATGGCCCGCTCGCTGGTCACGATGCCGGGAACCTCGGCGTTGGTGGAATCGGCGAGCAGCAGGTCGACGCCGTCGGCACCGAGCCTGGCGAACCCGCCGAGGTCGGTGAGCCTGCCGTCGAGCGGCAGCTGGTCCATCTTGAAGTCGCCGGTGTGCAGCACGACTCCCGCCGCGGTGCGGATGGCGACGGCAAGCGCGTCCGGGATGGAATGGTTCACCGCCAGGAATTCCAGGCCGAACGGCCCGCTGTCCTGCCTGCTGCCGGCCGCCACCTCGATGCTGACCGGCTGGATCCGGTGCTCGGCAAGCTTGCTCGCCACCAGCGCGAGGGTGAGCCTCGAGCCGATCAGCGGGATGTCGGGACGCTGGCGCAGCAGGTACGGCACCGCGCCGATGTGGTCCTCGTGCGCGTGCGTGAGCACCAGCGCCTCGATCAGGTCGAGCCGCCCGTCGATCACGGTGAAGTCGGGCAGGATCAGGTCGACGCCCGGCTGGTCCTGCTCGGGGAACAGCACGCCGCAGTCCACCACCAGCAGGCGGCCCTGGTGCTCGAAGACCGTCATGTTGCGGCCGATCTCGCCAAGGCCGCCGAGCGCGACCAGGCGGAGGCCGCCAGCGGGCAGCGGCGGCGGCGGCCCGAGCTCTGGGTGCGGGTGGCTCACCGGAGCTTCACGCCGCCGGCCGCGAGATCCTCTTTCAGCTGCTCGATCTCGGCTGGCGTCGCGTTCGGCAGCGGCGGCCTGACCGGCCCGCCGGGCAGCCCGAGCAGGGTGAGGGCCGCCTTCGTCATGATCACGCCCTGGCTGCGGAACAGCCCGGTGTACACCGGCAGCAGCGCCTGGTGCAGTTCCCTGGTCACGCCGACCTGACCGGTCAGGTACGCGTCGATCATGTCGTGCAGCCGGTCGCCGACCACATGGCCGCAGACGCTGACGAAGCCGGCCGCGCCGATCGACAGCCAGGGCAGGTTCACCATGTCGTCGCCGCTATAGAAGACAAGCCCGGTGCGTGCCATCGCCCACGACGCGGCGCCGAAGTCAGCCTTGGCGTCCTTGACCGCGACGATGCGCGGGTGCTCGGCGACCTTGACCAGGGTGTCAAGCGCGATCGGCGTGCCGGTCCTGCCGGGGATGTCATAGAGCATGACCGGCAGCCCGGTCGCATCGGCCACGCTGGCGAAATGCGCGGCCAGGCCGCTTTGCGGCGGCTTGTTGTAGTACGGGGTGACGACCAGCAGGCCGTTCGCGCCGACTCGCTCGGCCTGCTCGGCCAGCTCGCGGCTGTGCGCGGTGTCGTTGGTGCCGACGCCGGCCACCACCACCGCCCGGTCGCCGACGGCCTCGACGACCGTGCGCAGCAACCTGTCCTTCTCCGCATCGGAGGTGGTCGGCGACTCACCCGTCGTGCCGCTGATCACCAGCCCGTCATTGCGCATGTCGTCGACCAGGTACTCGGCGAGCCTGGCCGCGCCGGCATAATCGAGCTCCCCGTCCTGGGTGAACGGGGTCACCATCGCCGTCAGCATGCGGCCGAACGGGGCGTCAGGAGTCGCTGTCATGGACAGCACGCTACCGGGCTGGCCGCCTGACGGGTACCTGGCGCGGCCGATGCGGGCCGGCTATGCGGGCCGGCTATGCGGGCCGTGGCTGTGCAGGCGCGGCGAACCCGGCCGGCCCGCTGTCGCGGGAGTAGTCACCGGCCGGGCGCCAGGTGCAGACGCGGCGACGTGAGCTCGGGGGTACCCACGCCGCCGGCGTCTGTCTCATTATCGCCTGCCATTGCACGTGGCGTTACCCGTTGAATACAAATTGTCATTCCTGCGGGCTGCGGGCCCGGCGACGGATGGCAACGCCCGCGTGTCGGTCCGAGGCCGGCGCCATCGGCTCGGCCAAAATTGGACCAAGGCCCCTCCAGGTATGAGATGGAGGGGCCTTACGGCTGTGCCAGCCCGTGCAGGAAGTCGAGCAGCCCGGCGAAGTAGGCCTGCTGGTCGTCGTACATGGCCAGGTGGCTGCCGTTCTCGCAGCTCAGGTATCGGCCCTGCGGCAGCCTTTCGGCCATCTGCCGCATATGCGCCGGGTCCATGGTGTCGTAGCGGGCGCCGATCACCAGGGCGGGCACGTCGATCGAGGCCAGGTCGCCGAACCTGTCCCAGTGCGCCAGCTTGGCGTCGGCGCTGATGCCGAGCTCGCTCGGCCCTTGCATGGACACGTAGATCTGCTGGTTGAGATGGCGGAACATCCGCTGCACCGGCTCCGGCCAGTCCTGCGGCGGCATCCGCAGCACGTGCTGCACGTAGTGCTGCTCGACCAGCAGTTCCATATACCTCGGGTCCTCGGTCTGCCCGCTGGCCTCGAGCGACTTGATCTCGGCAAGCTTGGCCTGGTCCATGGCCGGCATCAGCACCTGCTCGGCGTAGGCGTTGTAGGCCGGCACGCTCGACATCATGTTGGAGATCACCAGGCCGCGCAGGTGCTGCTGGTGATGCAGCGCGTACTCGATCGCCAGGATGCCACCCCAGGACTGGCCGTAGAGCACGAAGTTGTCCCGGTCAAGCCGCAGCGCCTTGCGCACCTGCTCAACCTCGTCGACGAACCGGTCAAGCTCCCACAGCGACGGCTCGTCCGGCTGGTCGCTGTAGGCCGAGCCGAGCTGGTCGTAGTGGTAGTACTCGATCCCGGCGCCGGGCAGGTAGCTGTCCACGGCTTCCAGGTACTCGTGCGTGCCGCCGGGCCCGCCGTGCAGCAGCAGCATCCGCAGCGACGGGTTGTTGCCGATCCGCTTGACCCAGACCCTGAAGTCGCCGCGCGGCGTGCTGATCGGGATCAGTTGCGCGCCGCCGCTCAGCAGGCCGTCCCTGCCGGTGTAGTCCAGATAGCCGCTCATGCCGCGCATGGTAACCGAGTCAGGTGATCAGGCTGCCGGTCCGCTCGTAGTCCTGCAGGGCGATGCCGGACCGGAATTGTCACCCGCCAGCCGGACGCGGCGAGCCTGGCGGCACTGCGACCTTGAATGCATGCGGCACCGAAGTCCAGGCAAGGCCCGCGAACCGGGCAGAGTTGAGGAGGAATCTATGAAGATCCGCAGGACTATCGCAGCGATGAGCGCGGCTGCCACGCTGGCCGGCGGCGCTGCCCTGGCGCTCGGCGTGTCCGCCGACGCGAGCGCGACCACCGCATCGCACACGCTGAAGTTCATCTCCGTTCAGCAGAAGGTGATCACCTGGTCGAAGACCAGCCAGGGCGAGCAGGACAAGGACGTCACGCACGCGGGCAAGCTCATCGGCTTCGACGTGCTGAATTTCAAGTTCGACCCGAAGAACGGCACGGGCACGGCGCTGTTCGACCTTGACCTCAAGGGCGGCATGCTGTTCGGCGTTGTCTCGGTCTCGCTGAACTCGGCCACCTCCAAGGGCACCGTCACCGGCGGGCTCGGCGCGTTCAAGGACGCGAGCGGCGCCATCGTGGCCAAGAGCCTCAACAAGGCCGGCACCAAGCTCGCCATCACCGTCAAGTACACGACCTGAGCGCAGGCCAGCACGTGCGGGCCCCGGTGCCGGCGCCGGGGCCTCGCCGTGCCAGCTCAGAAGACGAACGGCACCAGCATCTTCGTCGAGTGCTTGTACTCGGGATAGGCGCTGGGGAAGAGCTTGGTCATGTTGCGCTCCTCCACGAACGCGCTGTAGATGAAGTACCCGCCGATCACCACCACGGCTATCAGCCAGTAGAGGCTGACCGCGACCGTCGTGCCGATGAACCCGAGCAGGATGCCGGTGTAGATGGGATGACGGATCGTCCGGTACGGACCGGTCGTCACCAGCTCCGGGTCTTCTTTCTTTGACATCGGCATGCCCCAGTTCCGGCCGATGTAGACCCTGGCCCAGACCGCGAGCCCGAGGCCGAGCGCCCAGATAGCCAGGCCGACGCCCCACAGCACCGGGTCCTTGGTGATGAGCTCGTGCCCCTTCACCAGTTTCAGCCGCAGCACCAGCAAGACGACCACCACGATGCCGACCCGGAAGCCCGCGAAGCGCACCCAGTTGCCCTGCCCAGGCTTGGCGGTCGTGGACGCGGTCAGCCAGTAGAGCCAGAAGACAAGCCAGCCCACGCCGATCACAAGGTCGACGACCCGCATCGAGGAACCCCTTTCGCCGCTGCTGCTCCTGCGCCTGCCTATATACGGCAACAGCCGGCCGATGTCGAACTCGTTTCCGGCATCGCCGGCTATGGGTTCAGCACCGAGGAGGTCAGCGTCTTGGTCGGGTTGAGCACCAGGCAGGTGACCGTGCGGCGGCCGGTCAGCCAGGCGGGTTCCTCTGGGTAGAGCCAGGCCAGCTTCATGGAGCTGGTCACGTCGCTCTGGTTGATGCTGCCCTTGCGGGCGTTGCATCCGGCCTTGGCAAGGCCGGTGACGTTCGGCGGATAGCTCAGGTCGGAGCCGGCCAGCTTGTACACCGCGAAGACCTGCGCGTTGTGCGCCTTCGTGCACGGCAGGCCGAGCACGTTCGCGACGCCGCCCTCGCCGGGCGGCGGGTTGTCGAAGCAGTCGCCCTTCTGCAGCGCGAACACGCTGACCGCCTCGGGATGCTTGATGTTGCCGCTCAGCCCTGGCTTGGCCAGCACCGCGCCCAGGATGGCGAGCCCGATGATCACCAGCCAGATGCAGGAAAGCAGCAGGCTGGCGACGGCCATGCCGCGGCCGCGCTCGCCGCGCCGGCCGATCCTGCGCAGCGCCACGATGGCAAGCGCGAAGCTGGCGGGCACGATGCCGATGATGCTGAACACGAACGCAATGACCGCGAGCATGCTGAACGGCTGGCGCGGCGGCTGCTGCCAGGGCCCGCCGTACTGGCCAGGCACG
>JASHQL010000055.1 GCA_030039155.1 Streptosporangiaceae bacterium
CCTGGTGACTTCGGCGGCGCTACCCGCAGGGCGAGGTCAAGGCCGCGATAGCCGTGCTGGCTGCCGTTGTCCGCAAGCAGCACGCCCTGGGACGAGGGGGTGGACAGTGCCCGGAGCGGGCCGTTCGTGCACGAGCTGGTGAAGCTGCCGGCCCCGCGGACCCTGACCCAGATCCCGTTGCACGAGGTGTCCGCGTCGGCGTAGACGCCGGTGACCGTCGGCGCGGGAATGATGCCGCCGGCGTTCTGCACCTTCACCGCGTCGATCACCACAGCGTCCGAGGCCGGGGCGTTCACCGGGATCACGATGATCGCGCCGCGGCCCGCTGGCACCACCGCGGTGGAATCGAGTTCCGCGACGGTCAGCGGGCCGGCGGTCTTGTGCAGCAGCAGGAACAGCCCGGCCGCCAGTGCCAGCACGACCGCGGCGAGCACCGAGGCGAACGCACGCGAGCGCAGTCTCACGACTCGCAGCATCGACCCTCCAGCACTCCGACCAGCGCCCAGGATATACACATTCCGGGCGCAAGACGTCCACCCGAACGATAGATCGCTTGCCGGGCTCCGCTGGTTACCCGGATTCGGCGACGGCCTCGGCTGTCAGGGCGGCCAGCACGGCAGCGGGAGCCGTGTCGGCCGGCTCGCCAGGTGCAGCCCGCGGGCAGCTGCGGAACACCTCGGCGGCGGCCAGGTGGAATCCGTCGGGCAGGCCGGCCGCTGCCATGCTGGCCGCGATCTCCTCCATCTCGCCGACCCAGCGCCAGCCCTTCGTCACGCCGGAGCGCGCCGACCTGGCGAACTGGCTGGCCAGCGAGGGCTGGGACAGCGCCCATTCGTCGAGCAGGGTCTCGTCGACGCCGGTGGCGACGGCCAGCGCCCTGGCGGCGAGCAGCAGCGCCGCCGAGCCCTTGGTCCAGGCGGCGTAGGCCATCTTGACCGCCGAGGCGCCGGTCAGCCCGCCGCCCGCCATCCTGGTCTCCAGCGGCGTCCCGGCGAACAGCCCGGCGACGGTGCCTGCGGCCTCGCCGGACAGGTACAGCCTGGTGGTGCCCGCCGCCAGCGGCGGCGGGCCGATGATCCCGCCATCGGCGTAGCTGCCGCCGTTCCCGGTGACCAGCTCGGCCACCTCGCGAGCGGTGCCAGGCGAGATGGCGTTGGCATCCAGGTACAGGCCGGTGAAACCGTGCACCGCCCAGGCGGTGTCCATGGCCGCGAACGGCGGGCAGACCGAGATCACGACGTCCGCAGCCGCCGCGAGCTCGCGCGGCGTGCCCGCGTCGGTCAGGCCGGCCGCCGCCGCCCTCGCCGCGGTCTGCTCGCTGCGGCCATCGGAAGCCCAGAGCACCGTGTGCCCGCGTTCGGTCAGGCAGCGTCCGACGGCTGCGCCCATCTCGCCCGGGTGCAGCAGGCCGATGACGACGCCGTTGCCTTCAGAGTTCATGGCTAATTGTGACCTCTGCGGCTGCCGCCCTCTGCCGAGTCGTGGAAGGCTGTCATGGTGACTACCATGCCTGAGCGCCAGGACGAGATCCGCGCGGCGATCAGGTCCATCGTCAGCGATCCGCAGTACGGCACCAAGGCGCTCAGCAGCGGGCAGCAGATGTCCAGCCTGCTCAAGGACCTGGTGCCGGACGCGCCGCGGGAGACCAGCATCCTGGTCGCGGCGGCGGAGGCCGACGTGGCCGGCTCGCTGCGCGAGCATGTCTCGCAGGGCCTTGCGCTGCCTGCCGCATCCGCGCTGACCGCGCGGTCGCTGGAGAACGCCAGCTCGCTCACGCCGCAGGCCTGCAACTGGGCGGTCGGCGAGATGGCGGTGGCGCTCGGGCTCGCCTCGTCGGCACCGGACACCGTGATCCAGCGGCGGCCGGCCGGGATCGGCCAGCCGCCGCCAGCCCCGCCGGTGCCTGGCGCCAGGCCGGCCGCCTACCAACCGCCGCAGCCACCGCCTGCTGCTGCCAGCTACCCGCCTGCTGCCAGCTACCGGCCGCCGGGCGTCACCGCGCCCGGCCAGTACCAGCAGGCCGGCTACCAGGGCCAGGCGCCGGTCCAGCCGGGCGCCTATCGCCCGCCGCCCGCCTACGGCCAGCCCGGGTACCAGCCATTCGGCTCGTACGGCCAGCCGGTCAGGCCGCCCAAGACCAACGGGCTGGCGATCGCCGCGCTGTGCTGCGGGATCGGCCAGATCCTGCTCGGCCTGATTGCCGGGATCCCCGGCATCATCCTTGGCTTCATCGCGCTGAACCAGATCAAGGCCAAGGGCGAGGGCGGCCGCGGCATGGCCATCGCCGGCATCGTGCTCGGCTTCGCCGGCATCGCGCTGTTCCTGATCCTGATCATCGCGATCGTCGCTGCGTCGCACAACACGACAGGGTCCGGCTACGGCTCCTGACTGCGGCAGCACCGCCGGCGCACCGATAGAGTCAGCAGCGAGGGCCGAGTGGCCGCAGTATCACTGAAGCCGCCTTGATGCCTTTGGCCGGCTGGCCGGGGTCCGCGGCAACGCGAGGAGTGCGTGCAGTGCCGAAGCTCGTCTATGACTTCACCGAGGGCAACAAGGACCTGAAGGACCTGCTTGGCGGCAAGGGCGCCAACCTGGCCGAGATGACGAACATCGGCCTGCCGGTCCCTCCTGGCTTCACCATCACCACCGACGCCTGCCGGTTCTACCTGGCGCACGGCACGGTCCCCGACGGCCTGACCGAGGAGGTGGACTCGCACCTGGCCGCGCTCGAGCAGAAGATGGGCAGGCATCTCGGCGAGCACGCCGACCCGCTGCTGGTGAGCGTCAGGTCCGGCGCCAAGTTCTCCATGCCGGGCATGATGGAGACGGTGCTGAACATCGGCCTGTCCGACGAGTCGGTGCACGGCCTGGCCAAGCAGGCGGGCAGCGAGCGGTTCGCCTGGGACTCCTACCGGCGGCTCATCCAGATGTTCGGCAAGACCGTGCTTGACATCGAGGGCGAGGCCTTCGAGCACGCGATCGACTCGGCCAAGAAGGCCAAGGGCACCACCAGCGACCTTGACCTGGACGCCGGGGACCTGCGGGCCCTGGTGGAGACGTTCAAGGGCATCGTGCGCGAGCACACCGGCCGTGACTTCCCGCAGGACCCGCGCGAGCAGATGGACCTGGCGATCCGCGCGGTGTTCGACTCGTGGAACGCCGACCGCGCGATCCTGTACCGCCGCCAGGAGCGCATTCCCGCCGATCTCGGCACCGCGGTGAACGTGGTCGCGATGGTGTTCGGCAACCTGGGCATGGACTCGGGCACCGGGGTCGCGTTTACCCGCGACCCAGGCACCGGCCAGCAGGGCGTGTACGGCGACTACCTGCAGAACGCACAGGGCGAAGACGTGGTGGCCGGCATCCGCAACACGGTGCCGCTGCAGGACCTGGAGCAGATCGACGCCAAGTCGTACCGCGAGCTCATGCAGATCATGCAGACGCTGGAGAACCACTACAAGGACCTGTGCGACATCGAGTTCACCATCGAGCGCGGCAAGCTGTGGATGCTGCAGACCAGGGTCGGCAAGCGGACCGCGGCCGCGGCGTTCCGGATCGCCATGCAGCTGGTCGAGCAGGGCCTGATCGACATGGACGAGGCGCTGTCCAGGGTGACCGGCGCCCAGCTCGCGCAGCTGATGTTCCCCAGGTTCGACGCCAGCGGTGCCGTCACCAAGATCACCAAGGGTGTCAGCGCCTCGCCTGGCGCCGCGGTCGGCAAGGTGGTGTTCGACTCGGCCCGTGCCGTCGAGCAGGCCGCGGCCGGCCAGGACGTGATCCTGGTGCGGCGCGAGACCAACCCGGACGACCTGCACGGGATGATCGCCGCCCGCGGCATCCTGACCAGCAGGGGCGGCAAGACCAGCCACGCGGCAGTGGTCGCCCGCGGCATGGGCAAGACCTGCGTCTGCGGCGCCGACGAGCTCGAGGTCGACGTCGCAGGCGGGAAGTTCACCGCGCCCGGCGGGCTGACGGTGGCCGAGGGCGACGTGATCTCGATCGACGGCTCGTCTGGCACCGTTTACCTGGGCGAGGTGCCGGTTGTCGACTCGCCGGTGGTCGAGTACTTCGAGCTCGGCCTGCAGCCCGGCGCCGACGAGCTGGTGACCGCGGTGGACGCGATCATGCAGCACGCGGACAACCGTCGCAGGCTCGGCGTGCGCGCGAACTCCGACACCGGCGAGGACTCGGCAAGGGCCGTCAGGTTCGGTGCCCAGGGCATCGGCCTGACCAGGACCGAGCACATGTTCCTTGGCGAGCGCAGGCAGCTCGTCGAACGGCTGATCCTGGCCGATGACGAGGCAACCAGGCAGTCGGCGCTTGACGCGCTCGAGCCGCTGCAGCGCGGCGACTTCGTGGAGATCTTCGAGGCGATGGACGGCCTGCCGGTCACGATCCGGCTGATCGACCCGCCGCTGCACGAGTTCCTGCCTGACCTGACCGAGCTGTCGGTCAAGGTCGCGCTGGCCGGGAACGCCGCAACCGCGCAGGACCGCAAGCTGCTGGACGCGGTGCGGCGGCTGCACGAGCAGAACCCGATGCTTGGCCTGCGCGGCGTCCGTCTCGGCCTGGTCATCCCCGGCCTGTTCGCCATGCAGGTCAGGGCGATCGCCAGGGCGGCAGCGGACCGGGTGAAGGCCGGCGGCACGCCGCGGCCGGAGATCATGGTCCCGCTGGTCGGCGCGGTGCAGGAACTCGAGGCGGTGCGCGAGGAGATCGAGCGGGTCCTGGCCGAGGTGGCGGCCGAGACCGGCAGCCAGGTGCACACGCTGATCGGCACCATGATCGAGGTGCCGAGGGCGGCACTGACCGCGGGCCAGATCGCCACGGCTGCCGAGTTCTTCTCCTTCGGCACCAACGACCTGACCCAGATGGGCTGGGGCTTCTCCCGCGACGACGTCGAGGGCTCGTTCTTCGGCCGGTACATCGACCTGGGCGTGTTCGGCGTGTCGCCGTTCGAGACGATCGACGCCGACGGGATCGGCAGGCTGGTCAAGATCGCCGTCAAGGAGGGCAGGGCGGTCAGGCCCGACCTGAAGATCGGCGTCTGCGGCGAGCACGGCGGCGACCCGGAATCGGTGCACTTCTTCCACGGCGCCGGGCTCGACTACGTGTCCTGCTCGCCGTTCCGGGTGCCGGTCGCCAGGCTCGAGGCCGGCCGGGCCGCGGCGGCAGAGGCAGCAGGGGGCAGCGACAGCCGGTGACGGCCGGGTACGACGCCGACGCGACGGCCCGGCTGGCCGACGAGCCGCCCAAGAGCGCGGCACATGGCAGCCGCGGGCCGTTCGTCCGGGATCGCGCTCGGGTGCTGCACAGCGCTGCGCTGCGCCGGCTCGCCGCCAAGACGCAGGTGGTGGAGGTCGGTGCTGCAGATTTCCCGCGGACCAGGCTCACCCACTCGCTCGAATGCGCGCAGATCGGCCGGGAGCTCGGCGCCGCCGTCGGCTGCGACGCCGACCTGGTCGACGCCGCCTGCCTGGCGCACGACATCGGCCACCCGCCGTTCGGGCACAACGGCGAGACCGCGCTCGCCGAGCTGGCCGCCGGGTGCGGCGGCTTCGAGGGCAACGCGCAGAGCCTGCGCCTGCTGACCAGGCTGGAAGCCAAGGTGCCTGGCGCCGGGCTGAACCTGACCAGGGCGACACTCGACGCGACCCTGAAGTACCCATGGCTGCCTGACGGTGGTCCGGCCGACACTCCTCGGAAGTTCGGCGCCTACGCCGACGACGAGTCAGCCTTCAACTGGATCAGGGCCGGGGCGACGCCAGCCGAGCGCTGCCTCGAGGCTCAGGTGATGGACTGGGCCGACGACGTCGCCTACTCCGTGCACGACCTGGAGGACGGGCTGCACGCGGGCCTGATCGGGCTCCGTCAGCTCAGGGACCCAGGTGAGCGACAGGTTGTCGCCAAGCTCACCGCGGCCAACTATCTGCCGGCCGACCTGGGTGAGCTGACCGACACCTTCACCGCGCTGATGCGATTCGACTCCTGGCCGGACCGGTTCGACGGCAGCCAGGCCTCGGCGGCGGCGGTGAAGAACCTGACCAGCATGCTCATCGGCCGGTTCTGCTCGGCCGCCGAGCAGGCCACCAGGCCAGCCGGCGCGCCGCGGCTGACCAGGTACGCGGCGACGCTTCGGGTGCCGCGTCAGCAGCGGCTTGAGTGCGCGCTGCTGAAGGGCGTCACCGCGCACTACGTGATGGGCCGGGCGGGCGCCGCCGCCATCCAGGCCCGCGAGCGCGAACTGATCACCGAACTGTGCTACGCGGTGCTCACCGGCGCACCCGACACGCTCGACCCGATGCTGCGGCCGGCCTTTGCGAACGCCGCAGACGACGCTGCACGCCTGCGTGTTGTCGTCGACCAGGTTGCGTCGTTGACTGACACGTCTGCTGTGGCTTGGCACAAGCGGCTCTGCTGATCCGGTAGCTAGGCTGTCAAATTGACAAGATTCTTGTCTATTTCTAGTGTGTCTGCATGACGCAGGTGTCGGTGACGGGGCAGGTTGTCGCGTTGCTCAGGGCCGCGATGGTGCGGCCAAGCACGCCCGAGGGCGATGCGGACGCGCAACGGCTGCTCTGCGCGGGCATGAGCATCAAGCCGCCTGAGTCACGCCGCCCGAGTATTGAGGCACGTACCCGATTCATCGATGACCGGGTGCTTGCCGCTCTCGCCGCTGGCATCAGGCAGGTGGTGATCTGCGGTGCCGGGTACGACGACCGCGCGCTGCGCTTCCGCACGTCCGGAGTCCGCTTCTTCGAGCTTGATCACCCAGCAACCCAGGCTGACAAGGCAGCACGGCTCGCCGCGATTGCCGGCCCAGGTCCCGTGCTCGTCCAAGCCGACTTCAGCACCGACGACGTGGCCGCCGCCCTCGCTCACGCGGGGCATGACCCGACCCAGCCGACCCTCTTCATCTGCGAGGGCCTGCTGGTCTACCTGACCCGCCAGGAGTGCGACCGCCTACTGGCAGCACTCGCTGAGCGGGCCGCACCAGGCAGCGAGCTTGTCGTGACCCTCGCGGTGCACGCCGACGACCAGGACACTGAACTCGTGCTGGCCACAGCCAACGCGGCACGTCGCACCGCCAGCACCGAGCCCTGGCGCACGATCCTGCCGCGCGAACAGCACCTCGCGATGCTCACGCGAGCCGGCTGGCAGCTAGCCGAGTGCGACGACTCACCCGCATCAGGCATACCAGCGACGAGCGGCCGCGGTTCGCTCTTGGTCGTCGCCCACCCCGCCCCGTTAAGGTGAGCAGCATGCCTGCCTACGTGATCGTCGGAGCCAGCCTGGCTGGTGCGAAAGCAGCGGAAACCCTTCGAGAAGAGGGCTTCGACGGCGACATCGTGCTGATCGGCGCCGAGCCGGAGCGGCCCTATGAGCGACCGCCGCTGTCCAAGGGCTACCTGCTCGGCAACGACGCGCGCGACTCGGTCTTCGTGCACGAGGCCGGCTGGTATGACGAGCACGACGTGCAGCTGCGGCTGGGCACGACGGTCACGGCCATCGACCGGGCCGCGCATCAGCTGCGGCTTGCCGACGGCGGCACGGTTGACTACGCGAAGCTGCTGATCACCACGGGCGCCTCGCCGCGCCGGCTGCCGGTGCCTGGCGCGGACGGCGAGGGCGTGCTGTACCTGCGGACGCTTGGCGATTCCGAGACGCTCGGCGCGGCGTTCCGCGGCGGCGGACAGGTCGTGATCGCCGGCGCTGGCTGGATCGGGCTGGAGACCGCGGCGGCAGCCAGGCATTTCGGCTGCGACGTGACCGTGGTCGAGCCCGAGCCTTGCCCGCTGTACCGAGCGGTCGGGCCGGAGATCGGCGGCGTCTTCGAGGCCCTGCACCGCAGCCACGGCGTGACGTTCAGGTTCGGCGAGGGAGTCAGCGAACTGCGCGGCGCACACACGGTAGTGACCTCGGCTGGCGAAGAACTTGCAGCGGACACCGTACTGATCGCCATCGGCGCGGTGCCCAATACGGGGCTGGCGGCCGACGCTGGCCTGCGGGTGGACAACGGGATCGCCGTGGACGAGACCCTGTGCAGCTCCGATCCGGACATCTTCGCCGCTGGCGATGTGGCCAACGCGTTCAACTCGCTGCTCGGCCGCAGCATCAGGGTGGAGCACTGGGGCAACGCGCTGGCCGGCGGGCCGGTGGCCGCGCGCGCGATGCTGGGCAAGCAGGCGACCTACGACTGGGTGCCGTACTTCTTCAGCGACCAGTATGACCTGGGCATGGAGGCGGCCGGCCTGCCCGAGCCTGGCCGCTACGACCAGGTGGTGGTCCGCGGCGACAAGGACGCGCTCGAGTTCATCGCGTTCTGGCTATCGGACGGCGCCGTGGTGGCCGGCATGAACGTGAACGTCTGGGACGTCAACGACGACATCCAGGCGCTGATCAGGTCCGGTGCGCAGCTGGACGTCGGGCGGCTGACCGACCCTGGCGTCCCGCTGACCGAGGTATGAGCGCAGCCAGGTCCTGGTCGGCCGCGAGGGCAGCGCTGCCGCTCGCGGCGGTGGCGGCTGGCGCCGCCGTCGGCTGGCGGCTGACCGGCAGCGCGGGAGCTACCCTGATCGGCGTGCTCGCGGTGCCGCTCGCCGCGGCCAACGGGTACTCCAAGTCCTACTCCCCTTGAGGCGCGAACTCGGCAGCCTCGCTGGCTGCTGACCTCCCGGTCGGGAGGACCGCGCGCCGGGCGTCGCTGCTCGCGCACTACGTGTTGCCCGCGGCGGCCGCGTGGGCGCTGCTCGGCCTGCTGCTGCACCTGCTCCCGCTGCGCGATGCGGCGCTGGTGCTGATCGCGGCCTACGGGGCCGGCTACGGCCTGCTCGAGTCGACCGGCCGGGCGCGTCCGGCGCCGCCTGGCAGCGGCTGGCAGGTGCCATCGTCCTGGGTGCGCGGCGGCTCAGGACGGCGCCGGATGTGGGTATGGGGCGCGCTGCTCGGGCCTGGCCTGGCAACCAGGAATCCCTATGCCGGCTTCGGCCTGCTGGTGCTCGCCACCGCGGCGGTGGCCGGGCTGCGCGACGGCGTGCTTGCCGCGGTCGCGATCGGGGTGGCGCACGCGGCCGGCCGGGCCGCCGGGCTGCTCCGCGACGTGCGGACGATCGACGCGCGCGACTACATGCAGGCCGTGGTGCGGACCATGTACTGGCGCGTGTTCGACGGCTACGCGCTGCTGGTGTTCGCCGGACTCGCCCTGGTGACCTGCGTCCGGGTGCTCTGACCCGGTCAGCCGGACAGGATGGCCGCGAGCACCTGGCCGGTGTCGCCGAGATCCGGGAGCACCGCGTGCGCTCCGGCCGCGTCAAGTTCCTGCGCGGTAAACCGGCCGGTTGCCACGCCGACCGCCCGTGCTCCGGTGAGCAGCGCTGCCTCCACGTCGTACGGCGTGTCGCCGACCAGCACCGTGCCCGGCCCGCCGAAGTCGGCCTGGTAGCGTTCCGCGGCATTGCGCCTGGCCAGCTCGACCAGGTCGGCACGCCGCTCGCTGACGTCGCCGTACGCGCCGGCGTCCAGATCCAGGTGCTCGAGCAAGCCGACGCCGGCGAGCTTCACTTCGGCCATCGGCCTGACGTTCCCGGTCAAAACCGACTGGACGACCTGCCTGTGCCTGGTAACGGCGAGTGCGGCGAGCGCCTCCGCCGCTCCCGGCAGCGCGCGGCCGTTCGCCCTGGCCAGCGCGGCCACCGCCGGTGCCTGCCGCGCGAGCGTGCTGACGAAGTCCGGCACGACAGCGCGCGGATCAGGCAGGCCGGCCAGCGTGAGTGCCTCGAGGGCGATCGCGTGGTCGGTCCGGCCGGCCATCGAGGACAGCCGCGGCGGCTCGGTGCCGAACATCTCGGCGAACGCCAGCCGGTACCCGAGCTGGCCGACGCCGGCGGTGTCGGCGAGTGTGTAGTCGACATCCCACAGCACCAGCAGGCTCGCCACGGGCGGGACGTTATCAGGCATAGACTCGCCGGGACTATCGAGTGCACACGGGCGGAGGCTGAGGTGGCTGGCCGGATCCGCGACGAGGATATTGCCCTGGTTCGCGAGCGCTCGGCCATCGACGAGGTGGTGGCGGAGTACCTGCAGCTCCGCAATGCCGGGGGCGGCTCGCTCAAGGGGCTGTGCCCGTTCCACGACGAGAAAACCCCGTCGTTCAACGTGACTCCGGCCCGCGGGCTCTGGTACTGCTTTTCCTGCGCCGAGGGCGGCGACGTCATCAAGTTCGTGCAGAAGATCGACAACCTCGGCTTCGCCGAGGCGGTGGAGCGGCTTGCCGCCAGGGCCGGCATCGAGCTGCGGTACGAGCAGGGCGGCACGGTGCCCGGCCAGGAGCTGAGCCAGCGGCGGCGGCTGCTCGAGGCGCACAAGACCGCTGCCGAGTTCTACCGCGACAAGCTGGCCTCGCCGCAGGCCGCGGCCGGCCGCGAGTTCCTGTCCGCCCGCGGCTTCGAGCCCGCCGACGCGCAGAAGTTCGGCGTCGGCTACGCGCCTGCCGAGTGGGACGCGCTGGCCAGGCACCTGCGCGGGCGCGGGTTCACCGAGCAGGAGCTGCTGGCCGGCGGGCTGGCCAGCCAGGGCCGGCGCGGGCTCATCGACAAGTTCCGCAACCGGCTGATCTGGCCGATCGCCGACCTCACCGGTGACGTGGTCGCGTTCGGCGCGCGCAAGCTCGCCGCCGACGACGACGGGCCCAAGTACCTGAACACGCCGGAGACCGCGCTGTTCAAGAAGAGCTCGGTGCTGTACGGCGCTGACCTGGCCAAGCGTGAGATCGCGCAGCGCCGGCAGGCGGTCATCGTGGAGGGCTACACCGACGTGATGGCCTGCCACCTGTCCGGCGTCGGCACCGCGGTGGCCACCAGCGGCACCTCGTTCGGCGACGGGCACATCACGATCCTGCGCCGGCTGCTGATGGACGATAACCGGTTCAGGGGCGAGGTCATCTTCACCTTCGACGGCGACGCCGCGGGCCAGCGCGCCGCGGTGCGCGCATTCGGGATGGAGGAGCGGTTCGTCACCCAGACCTTCGTGGCGGTGCAGCCAGACGGGCTCGACCCGTGCGACCTGCGGCTCTCCCGCGGCGAGGCGGCGGTCCGCGACCTGGTCGCGCAGCGGGTGCCGCTGTTCGAGTTCGCGATCCGCAGCGCGATCACCGACTTCGACCTGGAGACCGCCGAGGGCCGGCTGCAGGCGCTGGACGCGGCGGCACCGATCATCGGCCGGATCAAGGACCGCGGGCTGCGCCAGTTGTACGCGGTGAACCTGGACCGCTGGCTCGGCATGATGGACGAGGGCTTCGTGGTGCAGCGGGTGCTCGGCAGCCAGGCCGGCCCGGCCGGCCAGGCCAGGAACGGCTCGCGGGCGGCCCGGCCTGGTCCGGCCGAGGCAGCCGGTCCCCAGCACGGCTACGACCAGCGCGATCCGGTGCTGAACCTGGAGCGGCAGGCGCTCAAGCTGGCGGTGCAGCGGCCGGCCCTGTGCGGGCCGGCCTTCGATCAGTTCACCGCGGACATGTTCACGGTGCCCGCGCACGCCGGGGCGTTCGGGCTGATCGAGAAGTCCGGCGGGGTGGCGTCGGCGCAATCTGGCCGCGAGTGGGCCGAGCGGCTCCGGGCGGGCGCGCCGAACGACGCGGCGCGAGCGTTCATGACGGCACTGGCGGTCGAGCCGCTCGAGGCGCCGGGCAACGGCGGCGAGGCCGACGCGCGGTACGCCGAAGCTGTCATGGCCAGAGTCGAGGAGCTTGCCGTGAGCCGCGAGATAGCCGCGATCAAGTCAAGGCTGCAGCGGCTGAGCCCGGTCACCGAGCAGGGCGAGTACAACCGGATGTTCGGCGATCTTGTGGCCCTTGAGCAGCGCAGGAAGGTCCTTGGCGAGCGGGCCTCCGGGGCGCTGTAGGAACGACCCAATACCCCTTCCGAAAGCCTTTCTACCTAACGTTCTGGTGACAATATTGAGTCCCCGGAACGGCTGCTTCCTGTCGCACACTGTTCTGCATGAGCCTTGCGGCTGCACCCCCCGTTGATCAGGTAGCCGATCTCATCGCCCAGGCCCGGGACCGCGGGACCGTCGCGATGACCGAGCTGGCGGCCGCATTCGAGCGTTGTGACCTGCCCGCCGACGGCGTCGACGCGGTGCTGAAGCTGCTGGCCGACGAGGGCGTCGAAGTCATGGACGGCAGTCAAGACCCCGACGAGCCGCCCGCGGCTGCCGCTCAGCAGGAGAGCTCGCGCCGTGCCGTGGCAGGCGACCTGGTCCGGATCTACCTGCGGGAGATCGGCCGGGTGCCGCTGCTGACCGCGCACGACGAGGTCGAGCTGGCCAAGGCGATCGAGGCGGGACTGTTCGCCCAGGAGAAGCTGCAGGGCGGCGCCGCGGCCGCGCAGGTATGCGGCGCCGGGCTTGCCGAGCTGAGGCTGGTCGAGGCCGAGGGAGGGCACGCCAAGCAGCGGCTGATCGAGGCGAACCTGCGGCTCGTGGTCTCCATCGCCAAGCGCTACATCGGCCGCGGCCTGGTGTTCCTCGACCTGATCCAGGAAGGCAACCTGGGCCTGATCAGGGCGGTGGAGAAGTTCGACTACACCAAGGGCTACAAGTTCTCCACCTACGCCACCTGGTGGATCAGGCAGGCCATTACCAGGGCAATCGCGGACCAGGCGCGCACCATCAGGATCCCGGTGCACATGGTCGAGACCATCAACAAGATGGCCAGAATCCAGCGGCAGCTGCACCAGGACCTGGGCAGGGAGGCCACCCCGCAGGAGATCGCCGCGGAGATGGGCCTGCACCCGGACCGGGTCGCGGAGATTCAGCGGATCGCGCAGGAGCCGGTCTCGCTGCAGTCGCCGATCGGTGAGGAAGACTCAGACCTCGGCGACTTCATCGAGGACGCCGACGCGGTCGTGCCGATGGAAGCGGCGGCCTTCATCATGCTGCAAGACCAGCTCGAAGAGGTACTCGACAACCTCGGCATCCGCGAGCAGCGCATCATCCAGCTTCGGTTCGGCCTGACCGACGGGCACCCGAGGACGCTGGAGGAGGTCGGCAGGGAGTTCGGCGTGACCAGGGAGCGGATCCGGCAGATCGAGTCAAAGACCCTGGCCAAGCTCAGGCACCCGAGCCGCGCGCAGATGCTGCGCGAGTACCTGGCCTGAGCCGCACGCAGCCGTCAGGATTTGGCTGACCGGCCGTTGTGCCGGTGGCTCGACGCCAGGTGCCCGTCGCCGCTGCCGTCGTCGGACTCGCCGCGGTGACCGTTCTTCTGCTTCACGCCCGGAATGTGATCGCCGGCCTTCTGCATGGCCGACTGGGCCAGCTTCGGCACCCGCTCCTGCAGTTCGCCGGCCGCCGAGCTGAGCAGGCCGGTGGCCTGGGCCTGGATGGCGCCGGCCGCCTGCTGGATTGTGGGGTTGTCGGCGGCGGAGCGGGCGAGCTTCTTCAGCTGCTCGTAGCGCTCCCGCCCGGCCCGCGTGCCAAGCACGTACCCCGCTGCCAGCCCGGCGAAGAAGGTGATTCGATACAGACGCATCTGGACCTCTCCCGAGAAGTCATGCCGCGCTGCGCAAACTGCCCCCGTGTGTTCCCGTCACGCGCGCAACGCTGACCCTGCCAACATGCCCGCAGATGCGCCGGTTATTCGCCTGAGCATGATCAGCGAGCGGCGTGCAGTGACCGTCGTGCGCTACCCTTATGCCCGCGGTGCTGATCGCCCGGCTGGGCGCAGGCGCCGAACGGTCCCGCGTAGCTCAATCGGCAGAGCGTCCGGCTGTTAACCGGCAGGTTATAGGTTCGAGTCCTATCGCGGGAGCTCAGCAAGAAAATACGAACACCTCATCGGTATTCTGGCGGCGGTCAGCTTTCGCTGCCTGGCGGGGTATGCACCTGGACTTCCTGGCCGTCAGGGTCGGTCACCGACAGCACGCCGCCGAAGCGCTCGGTCCTGAGCACCGGCTCGAACCCGGCCGCGGCCAGCCTGGCGCTGATGTCGGCGAGCGGCTCGGTCGACTCGAACGTCAGCTGCACCGATGTGCTGCCTGGCACCACCGGCAGGTCCTCGCTGAACACGTAGTGCAGGCCCACCAGCCCGTGATCGCCGCCGGATGCGGCAAAGCTGACGTAGTACGGGTTCACTTCGCCGCGCGGAGCCAGGCCAAGGGCCTGCAGGAACCCGCCGTAAGGCCCGGCCGGGTCGCAGAACCTGACCGGCAGCACCCTGGGTGCGGCCGGCTTGCTGCCCGCGATGCTGCGGTAACCGTACAGGTCGGTCATCACCTCATTGACCGCGCACGGATCGCCGAGCGGGTCACGGCAGGTGAGCACGCGGCCGTAGGCCTCGTCGTAGACGGTCACCTCGGGCACGCCCGCCGCCTCCAGTGACGCCGCGACCGCGTCCAGGTCGTCGGCCTCGAAGCTCAGCGTGGTCTGGCCGGGCTTGCCGCCGCTGTCGGAGGCAGCCACCGAGTGCAGCGCGACCATGCCACCGCCGGCCGCCAGCACCAGCCAGCCGCCGCGCTCTGCCTCGACCGTGCGTGCCAGGCCGAGCAGTTCGAGGAAGCTGGCCATCGCCTCGATGTGGTCGGTGAACCGGACCGGCTGCACCACGACGCCGCTCATCTTGCTGCCTCTCCGTGCGCTGCCAGGTATTCGGAAAGCGCCTGCTCGACCAGGACCGACAGGCTGGTCTCCTCGTCGATGGCCTTGTGCTTGACCCTGCGCACGAGGCCGGGCGGCAGGTAGACGTTGAACTGGACCTTGCCTGCCTTGGTGTCACCGTGTTCCGGCATGGCTAGTATGCTAGCAAGATAGCTGGCGAAGCGCAGCCGTGGCCGGGCAGCAGAAGGCCCGCCGTCCGCTGCTGAGCGGACGGCGGGCCACCTTGCGGCGCGGGCGAGCCCGCCGCCGTTACACGTACCTGAGGATCGCGCCGAGGCCGGTCGACGAGTCGTAGAACGTATCACCGGCGTAGCTCGCAGTGACGATCTTGCTGAGGCTGTTCAGGATGCTGCTTGCCCCAGGATCGAGGCAGGTTGCGAAGCCGTCGCTGTTGGTCGTCGCCGTGCATATCGGCTTCCCGCTGGCGGTGAAGGTGACCGTGTAGCCTTCGAGCGCATCTCCGCTCGAGGTGGTCAGCACGCCGCTGGCGAGCAGCGAGTTGCCCGGCATCTTGGTGGCGATGACATCGGTCAGCTCGGTGCGCACCTTGTCGAAGGTGAGCACGACCGAGCCGTTGCCCCGCTCCGGCTGAGGAGGATCGCCAGGCGTCACGGTGATGCCGTCGATCGGCGTGGTGTTGGCTGCCGGGAAGGACGAGCCACCGCCGCCACCGGCACCGCTGCCGCCACCGCCGCCACCGTAGTAGCCGCCGCCACCACCGCCGCCGCCCGCGCAGCCGGTGGCGGTGCCGCCGGCGCCCTTACCGCCGCTCCCCTCGCTGCCGGCGGTCGAGCCTGCCGTGCAGGTGCCGTTGGCTCCG
>JASHQL010000533.1 GCA_030039155.1 Streptosporangiaceae bacterium
AGCTGGCACCGTCGCGACAACCACCCAGCTCGCGGCGACACCGACCGCAAGCCCGATCGCGAGCCGGCCTGGCGACCAGCGGGCCAGGCCGAGATCAGCCGGCGTCAGCCCGCTCGCCGCGGCAGCCGACAGCGCTACTCCGGTCGCGGACAGGTTCAGCGTGACGTACCGCCGGTAGTGCCACGGGTGCAGCTGAATCACGTTGTTATAGGCGGCCAGCGCCGCGCACGAGGCAACCGCGAACGCCTTGTCCTGCGCGGGAGCCACTCAGCCACCCGGGTGCACGAGGCCGGTCTCGTAGGCGAGCACCACCGCCTGCGTGCGGTCCCGCAGGCCGAGCTTCATCAGGATCCGGCTGACGTGCGTCTTCACCGTCTGCTCTGCGACGAAGAGCCGCTCGGCGATCTCGTGGTTCGACATGCCATGCGCCACCAGGGCGAGCACCTCTGACTCGCGCTCGGTCAGGCCCTCAAGCTTGCGCACCGGGCTGCGCGGCGCGCCCAGCCTGGCGAACTCAGCGATGAGCCTCCTGGTGATGCCGGGGGCGAGCAGCGCGTCACCGGCCGCGACCAGCCGCACCGCAGCGGCGAGTTCGTGCGCCGAGGCGTCCTTGAGCAGGAAACCGCTGGCCCCGGCGCGCAGCGCCTCGTACACGTAGTCGTCGAGGTCGAAGGTGGTCAGCACCAGGATCTTCGGCGGGTCCGCGCTTGCGGTGATCTGCCTGGTGGCCTGCAGGCCGTCGAGCAGCGGCATCCGGACGTCCATCAGCAGCACGTCGGGCCGCAGCGCGGCGGCCTGCTCGACCGCCTCCTTGCCGTTCACGGCCTCGCCGATGACCTCAATATCGGGCTGCGCGTTCAGCAGCACGGTGAAGCCGGACCTGACCATTCCCTGATCGTCGGCGACCACGACGCGGATGGTCACTTGGCTTCCTCCCGGCTGCCGGCAGCGAGCGGCAGTGCCGCGCTGACCAGGAACTCACCGGCGGGCGTCGGACCGGCGATGAGATCGCCGCCGAGCATGGCGGCACGTTCGCGCATGCCGATGATCCCATGTCCGGCACCGACGCCGCGCCACCTGTCGTTCCCGTCCTCATCGCAGCCGTCGTTACGGACCTCGATCTTCAGTGCGGCGTCGCCGTAGTCAAGGTTCACCTGCACGGTGCCGCCGGGCGCGTGCCGCATCGCGTTGCTCAGCGCTTCCTGCACGATGCGATAGGCGGACAGGTCCACGCCCTCGGGCAGCGGCCGCGGCGAGCCGGTGATGCCGGCCTCGACGGTTACCCCGCCGTCGCGCGCTGAGTCAAACAGCACGGCCAGGTCGTCAAGGCCGGGCTGCGGCATGGTCACCGGCCCGTCCTGGCGGAGCACGCCAAGGACCCGGCGCAGCTCTTGCAGCCCGCTGAGCGCGCTGGCCCGGATGTCGGCGAAGCTTTCTACCAGCTCGGGCGCGGGGTCAGCGACCTTGTACGGTGCGGCCTCGGCCTGGATGGCGATCACGGACATGTGATGGGCGACCACGTCGTGCAGTTCCCTGGCGATGCGCTGCCGCTCCTCGAGCAGGGCGCGCTCGCCCTCGTGGCGGCGCTCCGCGACCGCGAGTTCCTGACGGCTGCCCCGGCGGGAGCGGACGATGGCGCCGACGAACACCGTGACCGCAGCGGTGAAGATGGACGCGACGCCGCCCTCCGACCCGATCTGCAGGAAGACGATGACCGTGACCAGGCCGGCCAGCACCACCACCCACGGCTTGCAGCGGACCGCGACCGCGTACAGGCACAGCAGCGTGACGATGACGCCGGCCGCGACATAGCCGGCCGGCCCGTTGTGGTGCAGCGGGAGGACATTGGTTGCCCAGATCATCGCCAGGATGGCGGCCAGCCAGGAGCTGACCGGGTAGTACGTGCGGAACCCCAGCGGAGCGCAGATCAGCATGGAAATGACGACGAGCTCGAACAGCGGTTTCGGCTGCTGCTGCTGGCCGTTCTCGATCAGCAGCAGGATGTTCGTGATGCCGAACAGCACGCTGGCAAGCACCACGTCCGCCGCGGCTACCAGGTCAAGCCGGCCGCGCTGCAGCCACGCTGGGCGCGGCGCGGGCGGCTGCGTGACACCGCGCTTCAGCGTGTCCGCGATCCTGGTCCCCAGCCGAGTAGCCATGCACTGAGCCTAGGTCGGGGTCGCGAGCATTTCGTGACCCTGCAGGTGCATCTGCCAGGTAGTACTCCGGTAGGGGGTGGCCGACGGCCCGCCGTCTCGATACGGCGGCCTGACCCGCGCGGCTGACCGGGGCGGTACCCCTGATGCAGGCCCGCAGTGCGCTCCGCAGCGTGACGCCGACCACATCGGCGCGTCCGTAATTTCCCCGTCAGCACCCCTGCTGACCAGGAAGGACGTTCGCCATGAGACTCCGCCGCACGATCGTCATCGGGGCCGCTGCCACCGCCGTCGTATTGGCCACGACCGCTGCCGCGCTGCCAGGCAGCCCAGTGGACAAGTCGCAGCCGCTGCCCGCGCTGACCGCCAGCGCGCTTGCCGCCCGCTACCACACCGACGCCAGGGAGATCGCCCGGGCTGAGGCTGCCGCCAGCAAGGCCGGCAACACCGCGCTCGCCGGCTCATTGCGTGGCATGCGCGGCGGGCAGTTCATCGACTTCAACCCGCGGGGCCAGGGCCTGGCGACCGAGGTCTTCGGCAACCTGGCCACCGCGACCAGGGTCGCGATCATGGTGCCGGGGTCGTCGACCTCGCTGTCCAGCTTCGACTCGCGGGGCACGGCCTCGCCTGAGGGTGGCGGCGAGGCGCTGGCGGCCGAGGCACACCGGCTCGACCCAGGCGCGCACCTGGCCGTCATCGCCTGGCTCGGCTACAACACCCCGAACACGCTGAGCACGTCGATCCTGACCTCTGCCGACGCAGACCAGGGCGCGGCCGCGCTGCGGCCGCTGGTCAGGTACCTGGCCGGCCACGGCAAGCAGGTCGCCCTGATCTGCCACAGCTACGGGTCGGTGGTCTGCGGTAAGGCCGCCGCCGACCTGCCGGTCACCGACATCGCGGTCTACGGCAGTCCGGGCATGGACGCGTCGTCGGTCCTGGCACTGCACACCAGGGCCAGGATCTGGGCCGGGCGCGGCTCCGACGACTGGATCAGGTTCGTGCCGCACGTCCAGCTGCTCGGGCTCGGCTTCGGCCAGGACCCGATGGACCCGGCCTTCGGCGCCAGGCAGTTCGACTGCGGCACCGCAGGCCACAGCAGCTACCTGAACCGTGGCATGGTCGCGCTGCGGAACCTGGCCTACATCGCGCTCGGCGAGACGGCGAAGGTGACCCGATGACCGGCCGGGCGATGACCAGGTTCCGTGCCGCAGCCGGCCGGATCGACGCCGCAACCCCGGCGCACCGCGACCGCACCGTCGACGCGCTCCGCGCGCTGGCGATCGCCGGGGTCATCCTCGGCCACTGGCTGGTCACCGCGCTGGTGGTGACCAGCGGCCGGTCAGGCAGCACGCTGTCGGACCAGAGCCCGCTGGCGGCCATGCCGTGGCTCACCCCGGTGTCCTGGGTGTTCCAGACGCTCGCGGTCTTCTTCCTGGTCGGCGGCTACGCGGCGGCGCGCAGCTACGCCGGCGACTACCGCGGCTGGCTGGCCAGGCGGCTGGTCCGGCTGTCCAGGCCGGTGGCCGCGCTGGCGGTCTTCTGGGCAGTGCTCGGCACCGGGCTGTACCTCGGCGGCGAGAGCACGCGCACGCTGCACACCATCGGCACCCTGGTGCTCGACCCGCTGTGGTTCCTCGGGGTGTTCGCCCTGCTGACGGCCCTGACCCCGGTCGCGGTCATGCTGGTCCGCCGGCTCGGCGCGTGGGCCGCGGCGATCCCGGTGGCGGTCGTGGCTTGGGTTGACGCCGCCAGGTTCGGACTCGGCGGGCCGTCCTGGATCGGCTGGGTCAACGTGCTGGCCGGCTGGCTGGTCCCGTACCTGCTCGGCATCGCCTGGGCGCGCGGCGCGTTCCGCGGCTGGAAGGCGCCGGCCAGCATGCTGGCCGGCGGGATCGCGGCCACCGCCGCGCTGGTCCTTTGGGCGGCGTACCCGGCCAGCATGGTCGGGGTCAACGGGGCCAGGATCTCCAACCTGAACCCGCCGACGCTCGCCGTGGTGACCTTCGGGATCGCGCAGGCAGGCCTCGCGCTGCTGGTCAGGCCGCTGCTCGCGCGCTGGATGCGCCGCCCGGCCGGCTGGGCGGTCGTCGCGATGGCCAACTTGTCGGCGATGACGCTGTTCCTCTGGAGCCAGACCGCGTTCCTCATCGTGACCATGTCCGGCCTGCTCATCGGCAAGCTGCCTGGCCTGCACACGGCGCCAGCCAGCGCCATCTGGATCGCGGAACGCCTGGCCTGGCTGCCGGTGTTCGCGGCCGTGCTCGCCGTCCTGTTGCTGGTCTTCCGGCGGTTCGAGCGCGGGCAGCAGCTGAACCTGGCGGCGCGGACCGGCACGCCAATACCGTAGTCAAGCCGCAGATAAGAAGCCGCGTGGCGCCGGAAATTCCGGCGCCACGCAGCTTTCTGCCGTCCAAGTCCTCAAGCAACTTTTACCGTTCAAAGGCCCGAGCGCGGCTTCTTTGCA
>JASHQL010000534.1 GCA_030039155.1 Streptosporangiaceae bacterium
TCCATTGCGCCGCGGGCGCTAAGCAATCCCATCTCGCCTGCCCCCTCCGTCTCGGCTCTTCGATCTTCAATGCCATCTTCGTATCAAGCGGCCGCAAGCACCGTACGACTTTGCCGCTCCTCGCGCGCGGGTCGTCGGCGATCTTGGCTATGACAGGGCGCATCACTGCGTGGATGATGGCGTGAGCGCCGGGACTACCAGTCGTGCGCGGCCGGCTTCGGCCCTTGAGGTCACCGGCTCCTTGAGGCGCCAGGCGAGGCGACCTGGTGCATCCGTCAGCATGGCAAGACATGGCTGGTGTTCTACTTTGAGGCGCTCACCGCACTGGTTGAGGCTGGCCACGGCTCGGTGACGGCCGATGGGCGCTGCGAACGCGCTAGGGCCGGGGAACCCGGAGACAGAGCCAAGCCCGCTGCACCGGTCGGCGAGCGCGTCAACCGGCTCGCCGCTGCGCTGGCGGCCTCAGTGCCGTCACGGCCAGAGAGCACGACGTCCTCGCGCTGATGGCCGAGGGAAGATCGAACGGCGCGATAGCCGGCACGCTCGTCATCTCCGAACGGGCCGTCGAGTTGAAGGGCGGCGACATTGGCCGCATGGACGTGAAACGGCCGCGATGCCTGCTTAATGGGCTCTGATCGGCTCGATCTTTCCTGCGGCGGAGATGTGGACGGCCCCGTTTCCGGCAAAATCCTGACGGGAGAGCGAGTTGATGTAACGAATGGCAGTGCCGCCGTGGTCGACCTGCGGGATGCCGGGCCCGACTAGCCGTATCGGCTTGATGCTGCCGGCCACGAACTGGCCGCTGGCGTTCAGCGTCACGTGCAGGATCGCGCTCACCGACGTGTACTCGTCCAAGCCGAGGGTGTAGTAGCCGCAGAAGTTGCCGAGGCTGTAAGCGATCAGGTGGCCTCGGTGCCATTGGAACCCGCGCAGCACGTGCGGTCCTGAGCCGACGACGAGGTCGGCGCCGGCGTCGATGACGCCGTGGGTGAAGGCGATCGAGTTGCCGCGGTCCTGGCCGAGGAAGTACTCCGTGCCCGGCCGCACGTTGCGGTAGTCGTCGCCCTCGCCGCCGAGGTGCTCCATCACGATGACGACCTGCGCATTCCTGCGTGCCTCGCGGACGAGTGCTTTGGCGGCGGGGATGTCGAGGGCGCTCGCGTCGTACGGCCACGGCGCGAAGCCGAGCAGCGCGATCTCGATGCCCTTCCTGGTGAGATAGGTGATCTGGCCGGGGCGCCCGGCAAACAGCAGGCCGGCCCGCCGGAGCGCGTTGTTGGTGCTGACCTCGCCGGCCGGCCCCGCGTCGAAGGTGTGGTTGTTGGCCACGTTGACCGCGTGGAATCCGGCGTGCTTCAGGACCTTCGCCGTATAGTCCGGCGCCTCGAACTGATAACAGTCGGACTCGCCTGGGGCGCACTTGTCCATAGGCAGGTCACCGAGCGCGGTCTCCAGGTTTCCGATCGTGAGATCGCTGTGCAGGTGCGGCCGCATCCGGGTGATCAGCGAGCCAGTGCCGTCGGGCGGCCACTCGTTGAGCGTCCCGAACGTCATGTCACCCACCCAGGCGATGCTGACGGCCGCATCAGCCGGCCTGGCAGCCGAACTCGGGTGCATCCGGGCCGCCGCGGCACGGTGGCCGTGGGCGGACGAGGCGGTGTCACCTGAAGGCTTGTGCCTGGTGGCTACCAGCGCCCAGCCCCCGAGCGCCCCAGCGGACACCACGGCTGATGCGGACAACAGGAACTGCCGCCGCTTCGGGCGGAGCTGATCGGCGCGCTGGGTCGCCGGGGACGACTGCCGTGGGCCAGGCCGGTATTCGTGGCGTGCTGGCACAGCTCAACCTCGCCCTTGTCGCCGCTGGTACGGCCTATATAGGGCCGACCCGTCGTCAGCGGTGGAGAGTCGGCGCCGGGCCGCGGTGCGCCTTGATCTGCCCTGAGGGGAGTGCTCGGCTGCGTCGTCACCGGCACATGCCCGCAAGCGCGCTGAGGCGCGGCAGATGCCTCCAGTCCCAGACTCGCCAGTCATCACGATCCTCGTACCGGTTACCGCATTCGGCAGCTTCCAAGGCGGGCACGACCAGATGTATGTCGCGTCACGATGCTCATCGGTTTACACACCCCCTCATCACGGGTGCGGTGGAGCGTGACCGCGATCATGCCAACGGCGGGACTTGGCGCAGGCTAGTCGCGCTGACCTGCGGGTTCGCGCTAGTGACCAGGGCAGTTGCGCACTGATTCTGGCCTGCGGGCGGTGGTCTGCCGTACCTGCAGACAGGTCAAGGCGGGGGTCGGCCTGTCGGGAGTTGGTCAGCCAGCGGGCAGCTGGAAGTGCCAGATGACCAGGTGCGGGCGACCGCCTGCGGCCCGGTGTGCCGACGGCAGGTAGTCCATCAGCGAGAACGGCCAGTCCTGCCAGTCGCCGATCTCGGCTGCGGGCTCGGCCGGCGGTTCGTCCGCTGTGACCACGCGCGGCTCCTCGCACCGCCGTACCTGGAAGCCAAGGCCCAGTGCCGGGCGCAAGTAATCGCCAAGCTGATGCCGGTAAGTGGGCGCGATCCACAGTTCGCCCGCCGGCCCGCGCACTGTCATGACCGAACCCCGGGTGATGACTTCGTGGTGCACGTCGGAGATGACCAGGTCCCCGCCGGGGCGCAGCACGCGGGCGAACTCGGCCAGGACCGGATCGAGACGGGGAACGTGTTCGAGAGCCAGCGCGCAGACGATGACATCCACCGCGCCATCGGGCAGGGGCAGCCGGTCAAGCTCGCCAAGGCAGAACTCGCCGTCTGGGACACGCCGCTGCGCGTAGGCGAGCATGCCCGGTGAGCTGTCCACGCCGATGACCCGATGCCCGCGCGCGGAGAGGAACTCGGCGAACCGCCCGGTCCCGCATGCGGCATCCAGCGCCACGCCCGGCTTGCGGCCGCTCAGGTACTCAGCCACGATCGGCTCATCGGTAGCGAACAGCCCGCCGCCAGCATCCGCGTCATAGCCCGCCGACAGCTGCTGGTAGACAAGGGAGGCGCTGACCTGCTCAACCAGCACGCCGCGGCCGCGCAGCTGCTCGTCATCCAGCAGCCGCCTGACCTCGGCCAGGCGGGCATCAGTGAATGCACGGTCGTGGTCTCCGGCCCAGGCGTCCAGCAGCGCGATGCCCTCGAGGCCCAGCAGATAGGCCAGCGGGTCTTGATAGATCACGAAAGCGGATCATAGACATGCACCGCCCGGCTGCCCATCCGTTTTCGGGCGGCACCAAGGCCACGCGATTCTCGCGCGGTTCTGATCTATCGGCTGGCGCTGGCATCACGCAGCAAGCCGAGCCTCTCCTCGCACGGTGCCCGGCGAGACCACGCTGGGTTCAGGTATCTGGGGGCAGGTCCGCTCCGTGCTGTGGACCGGCGATGCTCTGGGTTCATGGACCGGTGGGTGCGGGAAGCTAGTTATTGCTTGTCCCAGCTGCTGACTGCCTGCTCCGGGCGTACCTGCCGGGGCTCGTGCCGAGGAAATGGGTGAACTGGCGGCTCAGGTGCGACTGATCGTAAAAGCCGGCCTCGGCGGCCGTCAGGCCCGGCGGCATTCCCTGGAGCAGGAGTCGCCGTGCTAGATCCACCCGGCGACTCGTCATGTACTGATGCGGGCTGATCCCGAACTCCCGGCTGAACATCCGGACCAGGTGGGCAGGGTGGGCGTGCAGCGTGCTCGATGCCTCCCGGAGCGTCACCTTCTCGCGGAAACGGGCGTCAATCAGGTCGCGCAGGTCATGCGCCAGGCCGGCGTCCGG
>JASHQL010000535.1 GCA_030039155.1 Streptosporangiaceae bacterium
GGCAGGGCCGCGGCTGGCCGCTGGCACGAGTCCGGCGCCCGCCCGCAGCGGCGGGAGGTCAGGCGCGGCTTCGCCAGGCTCGGCCAGCCCAGGGTCGAAGGCGAGCAGCCCGGCCGGCCACAGCAGCCCGGCCAAGGGCGGCAAGCCCGGCCAGTCAGGCACGCCGACCCCGAGCACGTCGGGCAGCTCGAGTTCGAGCCCGAGCCCGACCACCACCCCGACCAAGACGCCGACGACGACGCCGACCACGTCGCCGACCGCCAGCCCGAACCCGCCGCCGGCCGGCTTCGCCTGGCACAAGGCCGGCGCCAAGAAGCTCGGCACCACCGCGGGTGTCAAGATCGCGGCACCGATCGGCTGGACGCAGAACATCCAGGGCCAGGCCCTGGTCCTCCGCCCGCCGTCTGGCTACCGGTTCGTCGAGGCCAACCTGGCAGCCTTCGCCTACGCCGGCCCGGTCGCCGAGGCGAAATACCTGCAGGCGCAGGCGCGGCTTGACCACACCTACCCGCACTACGCCAAGATCTGGATCAAGCCGTTCGACTTCCGCGGCTACGCCGCCGCATCCTGGAAGTTCAGCTGGAAGGAGACCGGCGTCGGCAAGATCGTGGTGCTGGAGTTCCTGGTGACGCTGGACACCAAGGCCGGCGCGCAGCCCTACGCGCTCAGCGTCTCGTCACCGCAGCCGAAGTTCCCGGCCTCGGTCGTGCTGTTCAAGCAGATGCTGAAGACCTTCAGGCCGCTGATCCCGGCCGCCGGCTAGTACCAGCCGTATTCCTCTTCGTGCGCCCACGCGCCGCACGGCGTGCCGTACTCGCTCTTGATGTAGCCGAGGCCCCACTTGATCTGGGTGGTCGGGTTGGTCTGCCAGTCAGGGCCCGCACTCGCCATCTTCGACCCCGGCAGCGCCTGCGGGATGCCGTAGGCGCCGCTGGCGTTCGCGGCGTACTGGTTCCAGCCGCTCTCGTGCATCCACAGGTTGTACAGGCAGCTCCACTGCGTCTTCTGGCTGAACCCGTACGAGGGCAGCAGGTCGTAGCCGATCGACTCGTTCGTGTGCGGGCTCGGCGGCGGCTGCGACGGCGCACCAGGGTTGCTGCCGCCGGTCCCGCCGTTGCCGCCGCCCGGCTGGGCGACCAGGCCGGGCTTGCTGGCCACGTTCAGCGCCTGCGCCGCCGAAGTCAGCAGGGCGCTGCGCTGCTGCTCCTGCACCAGCAGGTGACCGGACTGACTGCTGATCGACAGTCCGACGGCCAGCCCGGCCGGGTCACTGCCGCCGCCCTCCATGGTGAGGGCCGCGATCGCGCCGGCACTGATTGCGGCGATCGCTAGCACCGATATGACGGTGAAGGCACCTACCCGCCTCCTGGGCCGGCTCCTGACCGGCGCCCGCCTGCGATGCTGTGACAATGCGGTCCTTCCGTCGGCCAAGCGCGCCAGGCGGAACGCCTGGTACGCGGGACCGCTGCGGTACAGGGCAGCGAGTCAGACGGCAGGGACCATGGTGGCGGTCAGCCATCAAATCGAGCGCGAACCCGCACATCCAGGTCCACCGTCGCGGGTTAACGTTGCCAGAACGCGGGATGCGGACCAAGCGTTTCCGCCGAAAAAGCTGTGCCGAAATCCAGGAATCGGTGTCGAGCACATCACAGTTTGGCGATACGTACGGTAACAATTACACGGCGTAATGTCCGCGAAGTCGCACTGGCGGCACCGGCGGCCGGCCCCATCGCGACACGCCGGCTACCGGTCAGCGCCAGAATCCGGCTAGCTTGCAAGCATGCGTTCTCAGCCGCACCGCGGATGTCACGATGAGTGATCAGCCGGTCCGATCCGACCGCGCGCTGCCGGGCCCGGCAGGCACGCCTGGCAAGGCGCCGGCCGGCCCGCAGGCCAAGCCGGCCAGCCATCGCTGGACGCTCAGCCCTGGCGACGCGCAGACCATGGTGGCCGAGGCACGCAAGGCGCTGTTCGTGATGGCCGGCATCCTGGCGGTGCTCTGGATCATCCAGATCATCAACTTCGCCGATGGCTACCGGCTGAGCCAGGAGTACGGCATTGTCACCAGGAGCGTCGGCAGCCTGCCGCACATCTTCACCGCGCCGTTCCTGCACTTCAGCTGGACCCACATCGAGGGCAACTCGGGCCCGCTGTTCATCTTCGGTTTCCTGGCCGCCTACCGCGGCGTGCGGAAGTTCATCGGCGTCACGCTGCTGGTCATCGTCACCAGCGGGCTGGCCGCCTGGTTCTTCTCCCCGCCGAACACCGTGAGCGCCGGGGCCAGCGGTGTCATCTTCGGCTACCTGGGCTACATCCTGGTCCGCGGGCTGTTCGACCGGCACGCGATCGACCTGCTGATCGCCGCGATCATGGTGCTGTGCTTCGCCTACCAGTTCAGCGTGCTGCTGCCGCACGCGGGCATCAGCTGGCAGGGGCACGTCGGCGGCCTGGTCGGCGGGGTGCTGGCCGGCTGGGTGTTCAGGGAGCGAGCCAGCGGGACGGCCAGGTCGCCACGGCTGCCGAAACTGCGCAAGGGCGGCAAGTCACCGGGCGCGGGCGGCGGCGGGCCGGCGGCCGGCACTTCCTCAGGGCCGCGGGCCGACCTGCACAAGCAGCTTGACGATCTCGGGCTGTAGCTACCCGGGAGGCTCCTGCGGCTCTTGCTGGCCGATGCCAAGGTGCCGCTCGATCGCCGCCAGCCGGTCGGTGATGGCGGCGAGCGCGGCCAGCATCTCGCTCTCGAACCGGAAATGCGCCTGGCCGGTGCCGGCCACAGCCGGGTGAGCCGTCGTTCCCGTCCTTGTCCTATGTGCCCGCAGCAGGTCGGTGATCCGCTCGCGCATCGCGTCCACGTCGGCGCCAAGCTCGCGCAGCACCCTGGCGGCCATGCCGTCGCCCTCGACCATCAGGCCGACCAGGATGTGCTCGGTCCCGATGTAGTTGTGGCCGAAGTCGAGCGCCTCCCGCAGCGACAGCTCGAGCACCCGCTTGCTCTCGGTGGCGAACGGGATGTGCCGCGCCCGTGCCTCCCTGATCCGCTCTGGCATGCTGCGGCTCTTCCTGGCTTCCGGCTCGGGCTCGGCGGCCGGCGCACTGCCCGCCGCCGACTCCGGTTCGGCCGGCTGCGCTGCCACGCCCATCTCCTCGTGCAGCCGCGGGCGCAATCGGTCGGCGCCGATTCCCGCGTCTTCCAGCACCCGGCTGGCCACGCCCTCGCCCTCATCAAGGAGGCCGAGCAGGATGTGCTCGGTCCTGACCGAGGTGTGGCCGAATCGCCTGGCCTCTTCCTGCGCATGCACGACGATGCGCCGTGCCCTGTCGGTAAACCGCTCGAACATGCCAGCCTCCGCATCCAGGCTAAACCGGCCGGCGAGTGCATCATCCGCTCTAGAGTCGGCTGCTGTGACCGAGTACCGCGGGCCGATCACCGATACGCACCAGCACTTCTGGGACCTCTCGGTCCGACCGCAGCCATGGCTGGACACTGCCGACGCGCTCGCGCCGCTGCGCCGCACGTTCAGCCCAGGTCAGCTCGCGCCGCTGGCCCGCGCCGCGGGCGTGACCAGCACGGTGGTGGTACAGACCGTCATCGAGCCTGGCGAGACACCTGAGCTGCTCGCGCTTGCCGGGGCGAGCTCGCTGGTGCGCTCGGTGGTCGGCTGGGTCGACCTCACCGCGGCCGGCGTCGGCGACGCGCTGGCCGCGCTGCGCGAGCTGCCCGGCGCGCGCTCGCTCACCGCGATCAGGCATCCGCTGCTGGTAGAGCCAGATCCTGACTGGCTGGCCAGGCCGGATGTGCTGCGCGGGCTCGCTGCCGTGGCCGAGGCAGGGCTCGCCTTCGACATCGTCGGGCATCCCTTCCAGCTGCCGGCCGCGGTACGCGCAGCGGCCGCGCTGCCGCAGCTCACCTTCGTGCTCGACCATCTCGGCAATGTCGAGGTCGAGCCGCAGGTCGACGAGCAGTGGGCAGCGGTGTTCGGCTCGCTCGGCGCGCTGCAGAACACCGTCTGCAAGCTGTCCGGCTTCCTCGGCGAGCCGGGCCCCGGCGGCAGCGTCCGGCACCTCGAGCCTTACTTCGCGCTCGCGCTCGACCGCTTCGGCCCCGACCGGCTGATGTTCGGCTCTGACTGGCCGGTGAGCACGCTGACCGCGAGCTATCAGGAAGTGGTCGGCGCTGCCCTGGCGCTCACCGCCGAGCTCAGCCTGGCCGAGCAGGAAGCGATCTTCGC
>JASHQL010000536.1 GCA_030039155.1 Streptosporangiaceae bacterium
CGCTGCAACCCTGACTCGAATTCGGGCCTGCGCCTGGCGGGCACCATGGTGTCCGACATGGCCGAGTACAGGTGGCCGGCGATGTAGGTCAGGTCGATCTGGTTCTCATAGGCATGTTCGACCAGCTGCACGCGGCTGAAGCCGTGCGCGCGCATCAGCTCGCGGCGTTCCTCCGCGGCGTCGCGGTCGGTGTCGCAGGTCCCGGTGAGCGGGCCGCCTGCCCAGCCGGCCAGGTAGCCGCGCAGGTCCCTGGCCCAGCCGGTGTCCGCGAGCCACATCGGCGGTCCCTGGCTGATAACGACCAGCCCGCCGCCGGGCCGCAGCAGATGCCGGGATTGCCGGAAGACGCGGCCGGCATCCATCCAGTGCAGCGCGTTGGCGACCGTGACCGCGCCGAACCTGGCGCCCGACAGCCCGGCGATCGCCGGCAGGCTGGCGTCACTGGCCAGCACCGGCACGACGTTGCCGGCCCGGTCAGCCGCCAGCCGGGCGCGCAGGCAGCCGAGCATGTCAGGCTCAGGATCGACCGCCAGCACGCCACCGACCCGCGGTGCCAGCACCGCAGCGACCTGGCCGGTGCCGCAGCCCAGGTCCAGCACCCAATCGGCCTGGGTGAGCCCGGTCGCGGCGACGATCGCGTCGAGCAGCGCGGCCGGCACATCCCGCCGGTACCTGGCGTAGTACCGCGCGGTCGGCCCAGCGAAGTCCGAGCCCATGCCGGCAGTCTGGCATCACCACCGCGCGGCATCGCCATCACCGCCGTTCGCCCAGCACGAACACTCCGCAGACCCAAGCCCTCGCCAGCCTGACCGGGCCGCCAGCCGCCGCCGGCAACGAACCCACGGTCAGGCCGCTGGTCACCGCGGGGTTTTCGGTCAGGCCAGCGCCGCCGCGACACGTCTGGCGGCCGCTTCGCCGGCGTGCTGCTTGATCAGGCCTTCTTTGGCGGCGCCGCGCACGGTGAGCTTGCTGCCATGGTCCGCAGCCCGGATCGTCACGGTCACCACAGCCGGATTGAGGCCGCCGGCGCCGGCGGCGACAATGCCGACCACCTGCGAGTCGGCCGTCTCCCCGTCGCCGCGGATGTCGAGTTCGCTGCCCAGGTCGCTCAGCACCTGCCGCGCCCGCCTGGCCGCCGCGGCGGGCGGCAGGGCGAGCGCGAGATCGATCTCGAGCACGCTCTTCCTGAGATGGCGCGAAGCGGCCATGCCGAGCGCACCCGCGAGCAGCTCATCCTCGTCCAGCTCCATGCCCCATCCCGCCCTCGCCCGCATCGGAACCTCGAGCAGTCATCCTCGTCATCGCGACAGCAGCGCGCAATTCCGGCCTCGCAACGCGTCGCAGGGTTCAGCCAGCTCGCAGTCATTGCGAGCAGGCCAGCATCCGCACGTGCCGCGTGCGGCTTGATGGCCACCGGGAGATGTCGCTGGGAGACTTGGCGCATGTCATTTCCTCCGTTGCTGCAGAAGGTCGATGCCGTCACCGTCCCGGTTCCCGATCTTGATGCGGGACTGCGCTTCTACCGCGATGGGCTTGGCCATGAGCTGCGGTGGCGCAATGACCGGCTCGGCCAGGCAGGCCTGAGCTTGCCGGGCAGCGATACCGAACTGGTCCTGACGACTGAGCTGGCATACGAGCCGAACTGGCTGGTCACCTCTGCCGACGAAGCAGCCGCGGCCGTTGCGGCTGCGGGCGGCCGGGTCGTGGTCGCGCCGTTCGGCATCCCGGTAGGCCGGGTGGCCGTGGTGGCCGACCCATTCGGCAACACGCTGGTGCTGCTGGATCTGTCGGCGGGGCATTACGTCACCGACTCCGCCGGCAATGTCACCGGCGTGGCGCCGTAGACCGGACCCGAGCATCTGGCCTTCCCTTCAGCCAGCGCAACGAGCCATGTTCTGCCGCGCTCGTGACTGTTGTGGGTGGTGCCGAAGAGCGCGGGTTGGGAGCGCAGGTCGCCGGGCTGGGTCAGCCGCGCAACCGGATATGGATGTGCCCGTCGGTGAACCAGTGCGGCGGGTTCGCGGGGCTGAACTCCCGGAACCGGTACCCGGACTTCCCGGCTACCCGGCAGGACGCCGGGTTGTCAACGTCGTGCACCAGCATGATCTGTCGCAGGCTTGTCCCGGCGAACGCATCGAAGACCCAGCCGGTCACCGCCTTGACCGCCGCCGGGGCTACGCCGCGGCCGCGTGCCGCCAGCGCGGTCCAGTAGCCGATCTCGGCGGTGTCGCGCTCGCCGATCCGGCCGGTCTCGTCACGGTTCTTCAGCCCGACATTCCCCGCCAGAACCCAGCTGCCGGCCTGGCCGGCCTCCAGGACGGCGAAGCACAGGCGGTCACCGTCGTGCCAGCCGCGGTCCTGGCTGGCGATCCACCGGACCGCGTCGGGCTCGCCGATCGGCCCGGTCCGCTCCGGCCCGCCGCGCAGCACGGTCCTGAACGGGCGTTCGCCCGGCGCTGACCACATGCCGCCAAGCAGATAGCCGCAGCTCATCTCGGCCGTCAGCGCCGGGACATCCGCCGCCCGCCAGGGCCGTAGCAGCAGCTCGGCCTGGCGGCCCGCGGCCGGCACGGACAGCTCAGGAAATGCCAGCCCGCCTGTCACCCCGGCATCATGCTCGGCCACCGGCCTCGCACTCAACCCGTTTCAGGCCCGGTGCCCGAACGCCGCAACAGCTCAGGTTCGGGGAGGCGCGGTCCGGGCGGCGCTCAGATCCAGCAGGCCGCCCAGCAGGTTCGCCGCTGCGGGCAGCAGGAACCACGCCGCCAGCCGGTTAAACTTGCGCCGCTCTGCGTCGGTGCCTGCCTTACTGGCAATTGACACCAGCACGAGGCCGATCGCGAGTTGAAAGCCGCCGCCGGCGAACCGCATCGCCATGAAGGCGTGCAGGTGCCGGTACTCCCATGGCGAGATGAGCCGCTTCAGCCCCGAGCGCGAATCGGGCGGGTCGTCGCCTGCCTTACGCATCGGTACGCCTCCAGCCCTGGCCGCCCACTCGGATGTCAGAAAGTGAAGTCACATGAGGGCACGGCCGTCAAGACCGGAGC
>JASHQL010000537.1 GCA_030039155.1 Streptosporangiaceae bacterium
GTGCGGCGGCAGCGCGAGCGGCACCGCCCCGGCGTACCGGGTGCAGGCACGGATCGTGCCGGGCCTTGGCAAGATCATCACCGACGGCAAGGGCTTCACGCTCTACATGTATGCGCCAGACCACCAGGGCGCGTCCCGGTGCAGCGGGTTCTGCGCCAGGCAGTGGCCGCCGCTGGTGCTGCCGGCCGGAGTCGGCAAGCCGACGGCAGGTCCAGGGGTAAACGCGGCGCTGCTTGGCACCGTCAGGCGTGCAGACGGGCAGCTCCAGGAGACCTACAACGGCTGGCCGCTGTATCTCTGGGAAGGCGACACCGCGCCAGGCCAGGCCACCGGCCAGGGTGACGACATGGGCTTGTGGTACGTCATCTCGGTCACCGGTGCGGTCGACAAGGGCACGCCTACCGGGTGACCGCTCGCGGTCCTGGCCTGCGGCACTCGCCGCTCACCCGCTGCCGTGATCCCAGCCGCTGATCGTCGAGCTCAGGCTCGGCGCCGCCGCGAGCAGCCGCCTGGTGTAGTCGTGCGCAGGCGAATTCAGCACCTGATCGGTGCTGCCCTCCTCGCAGATCGCGCCGGCGTTGAGGATCAGCACCCGCTCGGCGACCGTGGCGACCACGCCGAGGTCGTGCGTGATGAACACCATCGAAATCCCGAACTGCCTGCGCAGGTCGGCGAGCAGCTCGAGCACCACCGCCTGCACCGAGACGTCCAGTGACGAGGTGACCTCGTCGCAGACCAGCACCTCGGGCTGGCCGACAAGCGCGCGGGCGACCGCGACCCGCTGCCGCTCGCCGCCGGACAGCTCAGCCGGGTAGCGGCCGGCGATCCGGCTCGGCAGCCTGACCGCGGTGAGCAGCCTGCGCGCCTCCGCCTCGGCGGCTGCCTGGTCAAGCCCGCGCAGGATCCTGGCCGGCCTGGCCACCGACGACAGCACGGTGTGCCTGGGGTTCAGCGCCTCGGCCGGATTCTGGAATACGATCGCGATCTTGCGCCGCTGCTCGGCCGAGCGGTCACGCGCCCGCCCTGGCAGCGGCTTTCCGTCCACCACGATCCGCCCGGCCGACGGCGGGTGCAGCCCGGCGATCGCCCGCGCGATCGTGGTCTTGCCGCTGCCGGACTCTCCGACGAGCGCGACGCACGCGCCCGCGCGCACCGCGAACGAGACGTCGCTGACGACCTGGTTCCTGGCGGCGTGACCGCGGTACTCCGCGCACAGCCCCTCGACCTCGAGCACGGCCCTGCCCGGCCCGTTGCCGACCGCGGCAAGACCCGCCTGCGCGCGGGCAAGTGGGGTCGTCCCCGCAGGCCACTGCTGCGACCAGTCGACGGCCGGCGTCGCTGCCCACTCGAAGCAGCGCACGAACTGGCCTGGCACCACCTCGTCCAGGCCGGGCAGCTCGGCGTCGCACCGGTCGACCCGCTGCGGGCAGCGCGGCGCGAACGCGCAGCCTGGCGGCCGCTCGCCGACGCCGACCGCGATGCCGGCCATCGCGGTGAGCTGGCGCGGCCGCAGGTGATCAGGAGTGGATGCGACCAGCCCGCGGGTGTACGGATGCCGCGGCGCGGACAGGATCTGCTCGGCCGAGCCCTGTTCCACGATCCGGCCGGCGTACATGACCGCGATCCTGGTGGCGACCTGGCCGACCACGGCCAGGTCGTGCGTGATGTACAGCATGGCCACGCCGCGCTCGTCCCGCAGCCTGACCAGCTCGCGCAGGATCCGGTCCTGGGTCACCACGTCAAGGCCGGTCGTCGGCTCGTCAAGCACCACCACCGCCGGGTCGCAGGACAGCGCGATCGCGATGCAGACGCGCTGCTGCTGGCCGCCGGACACCTGGTGCGGGAACCTGCGGCCGAACTCCCTGCTGGCCGGCAGCCCGACCCGGCCGAGCTGCCCGGCCGCCTGTCCTGCTGTCTCGGTCCGCCCGTTGCCGGCTTGCTGGTGCGCCCTGAGCATGTCCTCGATCGCGGCCAGGATGCGCAGCGACGGGTTCAGCGAGGTGCCGGGGTTCTGCGGCACGTAGGACAGCAGCCGGCCGCGGGCCCGCTGAAACTGCGCCACCGTGCTCAGCTGCTGGCCGGCCACGGTGATCTCGCCGGACCGCAGCGCCAGCCCGCGCTCGTAGTGGCCGAACAGCGACCTGGCGGTGGTGGTCTTGCCTGAGCCTGACTCGCCGACCAGGCCGAGGATCTCGCCAGGCCGCAGCTCGACCGCGACGTCCTCGATGATCGCCGCCCCGTTCGCGAGCTCGACCCGCAGGTTCGCCGCCCGCAGCACCGGCCCGGTGGGGTCAGTCAGGTCGGTCACCGCGAGTCTCCCGACCTGCCGAGCTGGCGGACGTAGGCGTCGCCGATCAGGTTGACCGAGATCACCAGCAGCGCCAGCATCGCGGCCGGCGCGAGCACGGACAGCGGGTTGCTGGAGATGATCTCCCTGTTCTCCGAGATCATCAGCCCCCAGTCCGCGGTCGGCGGCTTGAGCCCGAGGCCCAGGTAGTTGACGCTCGCGATCAGGATGATCGCCCAGCTGAACCTGATGCCGAGATCGGCGACGATCGGCGCGACGATGTTCGGCAGCACCTCACGCCGCATGATCGCGAATGCCCGCTCCCCCCACGACACCGCAGCCTCGACATAGCTCCTGGTCATCACCTCGACGGTGGCAGTGCGCACGATCCTGGCCACGCCAGGAAACAGCACCAGGGCGGCGGCACCCACCAGCACCACGGGCCCGCCGCCGAACGCGGTCACGAACAGCAGCATGACCAGCAGCGCAGGGAACGAGAGGAAGATGTCCACGGTGCGCATCAGCAGCGGGTCGGCGATCGACTGCGCGTAGCCGGCGGTCAGCCCGACGGCGATGCCGACCAGGTAGATCAGCAGCGTGGCGGCGCCGCCGAGCAGCAGCGTGGACCGGCCGCCGTCGAGCAGCCTGCTCAGCACGTCGCGGCCGATGAAGTCAAGGCCGAGCGGGGCACCGCCGGCCGGCCCATGACCGGGCGTGCCGAGGATCGCCACGCTCGAGTGCGGCGCGAACGCCGGGCCGAGCAGCGCCACGCCCACCACCAGGAGCAGGATCACGCTGCCGGCCAGCCCGCCCTTGTCCTTGGTGATGAAGGCCGGCAGCCGCCACCTCGGCCTGGCTCTCACCGTGGCTGCCGTCATGACATGCCCGTGCGCAGCTTCGGCACCAGGAAGATCACGATGAGGTCCGCGATGATGTTGATGCCGATGTACAGCGCCGCCAGGATCATCGCGGCCGCCTGGACCTCGTTCACGTCCCGGCTGGTCACCGCCTCCACCAGGTAGGTGCCGATGCCTGGGTAGCTGTAGATGCTCTCCACGATGATGATGCCGCCGACCAGATACTGCAGGTTCTGCGCGATGATCTGCACGCTCGGCGCGAGCGCGTTGCGCAGCGCGTAGCGCAGCACCACCCGGCGCCGCGGGATCCCGTTCATCGTCGCGAACAGGATGTAGTCCTGCTGCAGCACCTCGACCATGCCGGCCCTGACCTGCCTGACCCCGGCGCCGACGGCGACGGCGAGCAGCGTCAGCACCGGCAGCACCAGCGCCTTCAGGTTGGACAGCGGTGACTGGCCTGGGCTGAGCAGCGCGACCGGCGGGAGCAGATTCAGCATGGTGAAGAACAGGAAGATCAGCGCGGTGCCGGTGACGAACTCGGGCAGCCCGCCGGCCACCAGCGCCGGCACCGAGATCAGGTGGTCGGCCCGCCGCCCGGCCCGCAGCCCGGCGTACGCGCCGAGCGCGAGCGTCAGCGGGATCAGCAGCAGCGCGGTCAGCCCGGCCAGGATGCCGCTGTCGGCCAGCGGGCTGCCGAGCGTGACTGAGATGTTCGCGTCCGGCCTGCCCTCCGCGACCGCGACCGCTGACTTGCCGAAGTTCCCGTGCAGCATGCCGCCAAGCCAGGACAGGTAGCGCTGCACCTCAGGATGGTTCAGGTTCAGCTCGACCTCGAGATGGTGCAGCGCGACCGGCTGGGCGTTGCGGCCGAGCACCACCTCGGCGGCGTTGCCGGGCAGCACGTTGGTGGCCAGGAAGATCAGGATCGACGCGACCAGCAGCGTGACCAGCGCAGCGCCGATCCGCCTGAGCAGGAAGCCCAGCACCGGATGGCGGCCGATCGCCGCTGCCCGCTGGTCCTGGCCGGCCGCGCCGGTCGCCGACGTGGCGGTGGAGATCGCCATGATGGCTAGGCCGGACGGCCGTCAGTCGTCGGGCCATGGCCCGGCGCCGGGATCAAGTCCCAGCTAACCGTGCGCATCATCGGAAAAACGTACAATGACTCTAGACACCGTGTCTAGGGTCAAGGGTCTCGTGCCGGACCGCTCAATCTCGTAACCTCAGGGAGAACGTTTGCGTTCATGCTGCCGTCACCATTGGCCGGACGGGAGACGTCGATGCTGAGTTCAGCACGCGCGAGTACGCAGCCCGAGCCGGAAAGCCCGACCGCCATTCTGGCGGCGGCAAGGCGGCTGTTCCACTCACCCGGCTACTCGGTCACCAGGGTCGCCGACATCGCGCACGAGGCTGGCGTGTCCCGGGCCACCGTCTACAACCATTTCGCCGACAAGAAGAGCATCCTGTACCGGCTGGTGCGCGACTACATGGCCGGCTACGCGCAGATCGGCGAGCGGCTGAAGGCCGGGATCGACCCGGCCGAGTCGGTCTACGAGCTGCTGCGCAACCACATCAGGGACGCCATGCTCTGGCGGATCGAGAATGCTGACCTGCGGCCCGCCATCGAGATGGCCAAGCAGCTGCCGACCAGCGGCTGGAAAGAGGCAAACGAGGCAGCCGACCGGGCCATGCACGGCTGGATCGCCGACATCCACCACGCCTGCACCAGGCTCGACATCACCAGGCCGGATATCGACATCAGCTTCGCCACCGGCGCGCTGTACTCGATGATCGAGGCCACCCTGTCCACGCTCAGCACCTCGGCGTCGCGCGCGCACGTGGACCGGATCACCGAGCAGCTCACCCTGCTGCAGTGGCACGCGATCTACAGCATCCCGCCGGACCAGGCGCCGGTGGCCGGCGACATCTTGCCGGTCGCGCTCGCCACCCCGGCTAGTTGAGTGCCCGAAGCAGGCCGGCCGCGGCCTCGGCGCGCTCCAGCGTGACCTGCACGTCGTCGTCTGAGTGCTCGGTGGACAGGTACCAGATGTCGCGCGGCGTCGGCTTGGTGTAGAGCCCGGTTGCCCACAGCGCGCGCTTGAACTCCATCATGGCGCCAGAGTCGTTGGCCCAGCTGTCCCGCAGGTTCCTGATCGGGCCGGGGCCGAAGGCCAGCCCGAACAGCGTCGTCGTGCCCTGCACGTAGCAGCCCATCGGCCGGACGATCTCGGCAAGGCCGGCCCGCAGCCGGTGCGAGCGGCCGGCCATCTCCTCGTAGGTGCCGGGCTCGCTGAGCCGGTCCACGGTGGCAAGGATGCCCGCCAGGCAGAGCGGGTTGGTGTTGTAGGTGCCCGCCTGGAAAACCCTGCGGTCGGCGACCAGCGACATGACCTCGCGCTTGCCGCCGAGCACGCTGACCGGGAAGCCGCCTGAGATCGCCTTGCCCAGGCAGGTCAGGTCGGCCTCGATGCCGTACAGCCCCTGGGCGCCGCGCAGCCCGACCCGGACGCCGGTCTGCACCTCGTCGAAGATGA
>JASHQL010000538.1 GCA_030039155.1 Streptosporangiaceae bacterium
GCAGCCCGTCGCCGAGCAGTTCCAGCCCGTCGCCGTCGCCGTCCACGTCCTCGCCGACCGGGCCCTGATCCGGCCAGTGCAGTCCGGTCAGCCAGGCCGGGCCGCCGCCGTTGTCACATCGCCGCCGGGTAGTCACTCTGAGTGCTCATACACTAGCGTTAGGTGGGTGCGGAGCCTGCGCGCGCGGCGTGCGTCACACCGGCCGAGCCTGGGCGACCCCGCTACTGCGCCGGACCAACTACGCTTACCGCGATGGGCCGGACAGGCTGCCTGCCCGCCGCCCTGACCGCACGCCCGCGCCAGCATCGCGCGATGTCACCAGGAGACCACCCGTGCCAAAGTCCCGAGTCAGAACCAAGGCGGTCTACACCCCTCCGGCCAGGTCAAGCAAGTCAAGGGTCAGCCCGCGCTGGCTGGTGCCGACCATGGTCGGCTCGCTGGTGCTCGGCCTTGTCTGGATTGCGCTGTACTACCTGACCAGCGATAACGGTCCTGGCCTGCCGATCCCGGCGTTCGGGCCTGGCAACCTGGTCATCGGCTTCGCGCTGTTCATCACCGGCGTCGTGCTGGCGACCAGGTGGTACTGACCGGCGCTGGCCGCCAGGTTGTACTGCGCCCGCAGGGAGTGGGTCTGTAGCAGCACCGCTACCGCCAGGATCGCGACGATCACGACCGTGGCTGCCGCCTGCAGCAGCGCCCGGTTCTGCCGCGGCGCGTAGACGAACGCGACGGTGAGCAGGCAGCCCGCGATCAGCCCGCCGACGTGCGCCTGCCAGGCGATCCGCGGCACCACGAAGCTCAGCCCGAGGTTCAGCACGATCAGCAGCACGATCTGCCGCGAGTCCACCTGCAGCTTCCTGGACAGCACGAACCAGGCACCGAACAGGCCGAAGATCGCCCCTGACGCCCCCGCGGCCGCCTGCAGCGGCGCGATGTAATACAGCAGGACCGAGCCGCCGAGCGCGCTGACCAGGTAGATGGTCAGGAACCTGAGGTGGCCGAGCACCCGTTCCAGGGCCGGGCCCACGATGAACAGCGCCCACATGTTGAAGGCGATGTCGAGGAACCCGAGCCCGCCGACCGGCGGCGGCAGGAATGCCGAGGTGATCAGCCGGTACCACTGGCCGACCGCCACGCCGACCAGCGGGCCGCCGCGGTAGAGCTGGCCAAGCCCCACCATCAGCCAGTCATAACCGAGCTGGGAGTGCGCAAGCTCCACCAGGTAGATCACCACGTTGATGGCCATCAGCGCCCAGGTCACCCGTGCCGCCGAGGTGAGCTGGCCGCCGAACATCCCCTGCGGCCTGCGGACGCCCTGATGACCTGCCCGGATGCAGTCGACGCACTGCTGGCCGACGGCAGCGGAGCGAAGGCAGTCGGGGCAGGCCGGGCGCCCGCAGCGCACGCAGGACACATATGTCTCCCGGCCGTGGTGCCGATAGCACGTGGGCACGGTCTGGCTGGCGTCCTGCTGGTCAGGGGCCGGGGGAATGGCCACTACATCTGATCCTGTCTAGCCGCCGTCACCGCGGCTGATCTCCACTGACTCAATCACAACGTCCTCGACTGGCCGGTCGTTCCTGCTGGTCTTGACGTTGCTGATGTCCTCGACGACGTCGCTGCCCTCGATCACCTCGCCGAAGATCGTGTGCCGGCCGTTCAGGTGCGGCGTGGGCACGGTGGTGATGAAGAACTGCGATCCGTTGGTGCCAGGCCCGGCGTTGGCCATCGCCAGCAGGAACGGGCGGCTGAACGACAGGTCGGGGTGGAACTCGTCGGCGAATTTGTAGCCGGGCCCGCCGGTGCCGGTGCCGAGCGGGTCGCCGCCCTGGATCATGAACCGCGGGATCACCCGGTGGAAGATCGTGCCGTCGTACAGCTTTGTCCGGCCTGCCTTCCTGGTCCTCGGGTCGGTCCACTCTCGTGACCCCTCCGCCAGTTCGACGAAGTTCTGCACGGTCTTGGGCGCGTAGTCGGGGAAAAGCCGGAGGACGACGGTCCCCCGGTTGGTCCGCAGCGTCGCGGTCAGGTCATTGCTCATAGCTATGAATCCTGCCACGCCCCCTGTGCGGGCCGGGCCCGAGCGGTGCCGCTGCCGGCCGGCTTGCCGTCCGCAATGAGCGCGATTGACCTGGCCGCGCCTGGGAAGTTGTGCTGACAGGCACAAGATCGGGGAGGAGGACCTAGTGTCACTATTGGGTAGAAATCGAACCCAGGATCAGGTCAATGGGGTGCGCGGGCATGCGCTGCGCCTGACCAGGCAGGCGGTCCCGCTTGCCATCACGGCGAGCCAGGCAGTTCCCATCGCGAAGAACGCCGGCGCCACCATCCGCACCGGCGCCAACGGCGCTGTCGAGTGGGCGACGCCGAAGGTCAACGACCTGCGGGCGTGGGCCGCACCGCAGCTGGAGCAGGCCGGCCTTGCGGTCAAGGACACCGTCGCGCCGAAGATCTCGGACGCGGTGACCGGCACCATCGCGCCGCGGATCTCCGACGCGCTGGTGTCGACGGCGCACAAGGTGGACGTCGCCGACTACCGGCCGCATCGGCGGCGCTGGCCGCTCGTGCTTGCCGGGACCATGCTGCTTGCGGCGGCCGCCAGCGCAGCTGCCGCGATTTCCCGCCGCCGCGGTGGGCTGAATGGCAACCAGCCGGGCAGCGGGCCGGCAGGTGACGCGACGCTGACCGACATCGCCGAGCACCGCGACGGCGACGGCAGCAGGCTTGCGGCCGGCGAGGTAGACGGCGACCTCAGGCCGTAGCCGGGCGGCCCAGGCCACGCGTGGCCTGGGCCACTGCCCGGCTGGCACGATGGGGGCATGCCCTCCTGGCCAGCGCTGAGCCGTTCGCGTCAGGCTCCTGCGAAGCAGGATATGAACGGGAACGACAACCTGCGCGACAGCTGGCTCGACAGCCGGATTACCCGCTTGCGCTGGACCGTCGGCATCGTGCTGATCGGCCTGTTCGTGCTCGGTCCCGGCGTCGCCGCGGTCCGGGCCGGCTCCTCGCCGACCAGCTGGTTCCTGCTGGCCGGATCTGTCGTGTTCTTCCTGACGGTCGTGCCGGTGGTGGTTGTCTGGCCACGGGCGTCGTTCCGGATTCCGACCTGGCTCCTGGTGGCGTACTTCGTGGGCCTTGCCACCGCCCTGTTCGTGGTGGGCCAGCAGCACCTGGGTAACGGCAAACAGCTCAACTGGGTCATCACGCTCGCGGTGGCGGCAGCGGCCTGCGGGCGGTTCAGCAGCACCCCGCGGCCCGCCGTGGTGGGCGGTGGCGCCTGCGCCGTCGTTGGCGCCGCGCTGACCCTGGGCTCTGGTCACTACGGCTCAGGCAACGTCGCCGTGGCCACCTTCGTGCCGCCGATGGCCGCGCTGTTCGCTTACTCGGCGAGCAGACGGCTGGACACCCTCAACATGCTGCGGCAGACCAGGGCGGAGCTGGCCAGGGTCGCGGTCGCCGAAGAGCGCCTGCGGATCGCCCGCGACCTGCACGACCTGCTCGGGCACAGCCTCTCGCTGATCACCTTGAAGGCCGAGCTGGCCGGCCGGGTGCTGGAAACCGACACCGCCAGGGCAGGCCGCGAGATCGGCGAGCTGGAGTCGGTGGCCCGGCAGGCGCTTGCCGACGTCAGGGCGGCGGTGGCCGGCTACCGGCAGCCGGACCTGGCGGCCGAGCTGGCGGCCGCCAGGCAGCTGCTGACGGCCGCGGGCGTGGCTTGCCTGATCAGCGCTCCGGCAGCGGCGCGGCTGGCGCCCGAGCTCGACGCCGCGCTTGCCTGGACGGTGATGGAGGGCGCCACGAACATCGTCAGGCACGCGGGCGCCGAGCACGCGACCTTCACCATCAGCGCGGGCCGGTCAGCCGCGGTGGCCGACATCACCGACGACGGCAGCGCCAGGCCAGCCGGCGCTACCGCGCAGCCTGCGGTGCCGCATGCCGAGCTGCCGGCCAGGACCGGGCCGGCGCTGGCCGGATCGGGGCTGGCCGGATCGGGGCTGGCCGGGCTGGCCGAGCGGGTGCACGGCCTGGGCGGCGAGCTGGTGGCTGGCGCCATCGCGCCGCACGGGTTCAGGCTGCGGGTGACGCTGCCGGTCCGCGGCAACGTCGAGGGGCAGGCCTCGTGACCCGGATCATGATCGCCGAAGACCAGACGATGGTGCGCCAGGCCCTGGTCGCACTGCTTGAGCTCGAGCCGGACATCGAGGTGGTGGCGCAGGCGGCGACCGGCGACGAGGCGGTCGCGATGGCCGTCAGGTTCAGGCCCGAGGTCGCGGTGCTCGACATCGAGATGCCTGGTTCGAGTGGCATCGAGGTGGCCAGGAGGCTGAAGCGTGACGGCTTCGGCGGCCGGCTGATCATCGTGACCACCTTCGGCAGGCCCGGCTACCTGCGCGCCGCGATGGCCGCGGGGGCGAGCGGCTTCCTGCTCAAGGACTCGCCAGTCGCCGAACTCGCGGCGGCGATCAGGCGGGTGGCTGCGGGCGAGCGGGTGGTCGACCCGGTGCTCGCGGCGGCCGCCCTTGCCGAGGGTGAGTCCCCGCTCACCGACAGGGAGACCGAGGTGCTGTCCGCGGCGGCCAGCCACGACGCGATCGCGGAACTGGCCGGGCAGCTGCACCTGTCGCCGGGCACGGTACGCAACCACCTGTCGGCCGCGATCCAGAAGCTCGGCGCGCGGAACCGGGCCGAGGCCGTCGAGATCGCCGAGCGCAAAGGCTGGCTCTGACGCCGGGCCGGCTGTCGGCGGCATCGGCGAGAATCTGAGCCATGCTGCTCGATGAGGTCGTGCGCACCTGGACCGCCGTGTCGGCCTCGGCTGGCCGCCTTGCCAAGATCGCTGAGCTGGCCGGGCTGCTGCGGGCGACACCGCCCGCCGAGATCCCGATCGCGGTCGCGTTCCTGTCCGGTGAGCTGACCCAGCGGCAGATCGGGGTGGGCTACGCGGCGATCATGGACGTGGCCGGCCGCGCGGCGGCCCAGGCGGCGAGCAGCCCGCAACTCACCCTGACCGAGACCGATGCCGCGTTCGGCGCTATCGGTCAGGTCACCGGGGCCGGCTCCCAGGCCGAGCGGCGCCGGCTGCTGGCCGTGCTGTTCGCCAGGGCCACCACCGCCGAGCATGAGTTCCTGGTCAGGCTGCTGGCCGGCGACCTGCGGCAGGGCGCGCTGGCCGGGGTGATGACCGAGGCCATTGCCGCGGCCGCGGGCGTGCAGGCAGCGGACGTGCGCCGGGCGCACCAGCTCAGCGGATCGCTGGCAGCTGCCGCGAGCGCGGCGCTCGGCCCGGCGGAGCCTGCACCGGCCAGGCACGCCGGCCCGGCGGACGTGCCAGCCGACGGCAGGACGGCGGCACTCCGCTCGGTGCTGCTCGAGGTCGGCCGGCCGGTGCGGCCGATGCTCGCGGCTTCGGCGCCCACCGTGGCAGACGCGATGGCCAAGATCAGCCCGGCTGTCGTGGACTGGAAGATCGACGGCATCCGGGTCCAGCTGCACAGGACCGGCGACACGGTGCGTATCTTCACCAGGACGCTCGATGACATCACCGGGCGGCTGCCGGAGATCGTCAGCGCCGGGCTGTCGCTGCAGGCGACCTCGGCGGTGGTCGACGGCGAGGCGATCGCGTTGCGTGCCGACGGCAGGCCGCGGCCGTTCCAGGTCACGGCAGCCAGGACCGCCAGCCAGCCGGACGCCGGCGGGCTGGGCGAGCAGGTGCCGCTGACCCTGTTCATCTTCGACCTGCTGCATGCCGACGGCACCGACCTGATGGATGCGCCCGCGGCGGAGCGGTTCGCCAGGTTGCGGCAGATCGCGCCGCCGGAGCTGGTCATCCCGCGGATCGTGACCAGCGATACCGCCGCGGCCGAGGCATTCTTCGACGACGCGGTCGCCCGCGGCCACGAAGGCGTCGTGGTCAAGTCGCCGCAGGCCAGCTACGGAGCGGGCCGCCGCGGCGGAGAGTGGATCAAGGTGAAGCCGCGGCACACCCTCGACCTGGTGGTGCTGGCTGCCGAGTGGGGACACGGCAGGCGGCGCGGCTGGCTGTCGAACCTGCATCTCGGTGCCCGCGACCCGCGCACCGGCGGCCTGGTCATGCTCGGCAAGACGTTCAAGGGGCTCACCGACGCCACGCTGACCTGGCAGACCGAGCGGCTGCTTGCGCTGGCCGATCCGCCGCAGCAGGCCGGCCTGCCAGCCGGCGGCCAGCCGCCACCGCACGGCGTGGTCAGGGTCAGGCCGGAGCTGGTGGTGGAGATCGCCTTCGACGGGGTGCAGGGCAGCAGCCGCTACCCTGGCGGCGTCGCGCTCCGGTTCGCCCGCGTGCTCAGGTACCGGCCAGACAAGCCGGCCGCCGAGGCCGACACCATCGACGCGGTCCGCGCGTTCTGGGCCCCTGCCGACGACGGCGGCTGACCGGCTGCGGCTGCCGCCTAGCAGACGCTGACCGGCAGTTGGTCGAAGCCGCGCAGGACCAGGCCGGTCCTGCGGACCGGCTGGCCGGCCGCGGCCAGCCGGGGGAAGCTGGCCAGCAGCCTGGGGAATGCCACCGTGGCCTCCATCCTGGCCAGCGCGGCGCCCACGCAGAAGTGCGCGCCTGCCCCGAAGCTGAGCGGGCCGCCATCTGACCTGGCCGGGTCGAACCGGTCCGGGCTGGCGAACCGGCGCGGATCGCGGTTGGCGGCGCCGAGCAGCGCGATCACCTGCGCGCCGGGCGGCACCGGCACGCCGCCAACCTCGCCCGGGTCAGGCCGCCACCTGCTGGTGGCCTGGACCGGGGCGTCATACCGGAGCACCTCGGCCACGAAGTCGGCCGCGGTCACCTGCCCGGCCCGCAGGCTGGACTCGACCTCAGGCCTGGTCAAGATGATCCGCAGCCCGTTCCCCAGCAGGTTCGTGGTGGTCTCGAAGCCAGCCACCAGCAGCAGGATGAGGTTGCTGATCAGCTCCACGTCGGACAGCCCGCCCGCCACGACCAGGGCGCTGAGCAGGTCATCTTGCGGCTCCGCGCGCCGCCTGGCAACCAGGTCGGTGAAGTAGTCGGTCAGCCAGATCGCCGCGGCGTCGGCGGGGATCAGCTGCGCCGGATCCTCGATCGGCTCGAGCGCCACTACCAGGTCCCTGGCGACCGGGCGGAACGCCGCGCGGTCGGCCTCAGGCACGCCGAGCAGCTCGCAGATGACGGTGACCGGCAGCTGGTAGGCGAACTCGGCCATGAAGTCGACCGGGCTGCCCGCCGAGCCGTGCTCGGTCATGGCGGCGATCAGGCCGCCGGCGACCTGCTCGACGGCCGCGGTCAGCTGATTCACCCGGCGCGGCGTAAACGCGCCGGCGACCGCGCTCCTGATCCGCGCGTGATCGGCGCCGTTCAGGTTCAGCAGCGAGTCCGCCTCAAGCGACGGGTGCTCGCGCCAGCCGGCCCATACCTGGTCGAGCCTGGCCGCGTCCGCCACCAGGAACGCCTGATCGCGCAACATCGCGTTGACCGCGTCGTAGCTGTGCGCCACCACCAGGCCAGGCATGACCTCGGCGGCCTCGCCAATCTCGTGCAGCGCGGCGTACAGCGGGTACGGGTCCGCCTTGCCGGCCGGCGCCAGGATCGCGCCGAAGATCTCGCCAGGGCTGCTCCCCACCGTGGCCGCCGTGTCAGACATATCAGGATTCCCCAGACCCGCTCGCCGGAAATGAGCCGCTGTTCCCATCTTGCCCTAGCCAGCCCAGGCCGGCCGGCTGCAGTGGCGGCCGGCTTTCCGCAGTCGGCAGGTTGGCAGCGGCGGGCGCACTGGGAAAATGGGCCTCAGCTACCGCCGCCGGCCCGGCCGGCGCGCCCTGCGCCGAAGGGACCGGCATGCGTACCGTCTGGCGTGACGAGAGTGGCGGCTGGTGCACGAGCCTGCGCGGCAGGCAGGTGCTGGCCGACCCGAGGATCAACAAGGGCACCGCGTTCACCGACGCCGAGCGGGCGGCACTCGGGCTGGTCGGGCTGATGCCGGCCGGCCACATGACGCTGGCAGAGCAGGTCAACCGGGTATACGCGCAGTACCAGCGGCAGAATTCCGACCTCGGCCGGAACGTACTGCTCAATGAGGTGCATGACCGCAATGAGGTGTTGTTCTACAAGCTGCTCGTCAGCCATCTCAGCGAGATGCTGCCGATCGTCTACACGCCCACCATCGGCCAGGCGATCGAGCAGTACAGCCACGAGTACCGCAGACCGCGCGGCGTGTACCTGTCGGTCGACCATCCAGAGGTCATCGAGGAGTCGCTGCGCGCGCCCGGCCTCGCGGCCGACGAGGTCGACCTGATCGTGGCCACCGACGCGGGCGCCATCCTCGGCATCGGCGACTGGGGCGTCGGCGGCATCCACATCGCCGTCGGCAAGCTCGCGGTCTACACCGCGGCCGGCGGCATCGACCCCGACCGAACGCTGCCGGTCATCCTCGATGTCGGCACCGACAGGCAGAGCCTGCTTGACGACCCGCTGTATATCGGCAACCGGCATCCGCGGGTACCGGTCGCCGAGTACGACACGTTCCTCGACGCGTTCGTCAGCGGTGTCCGCGAGGTGTTCCCGCACGCGTTCCTGCACTGGGAGGACATCGGCGTCGGCAACGCCAGGCGGCTGCTCGACCGGTACCGCGATCACATTCTCAGCTTCAACGACGACATCCAGGGCACCGGCGCGGTCAATCTCGCCGCGGTGCTCGCCGCGGTCAGGTTCACCGGCGTCAAGCTGACCGAGCACAAGATCGTGATCTTCGGCGCCGGCACCGCCGGCACCGGCATCGCGGACCAGCTGTCAGGCGCGATGGCCGCCGCGGGCCTGACCGATGCGCAGGCCAGGGCGAGGTTCTGGGCCGTCGACAGGACCGGCCTGCTGACCGGCGACGATCAGGCAGTGAGCGCAGCGCAGCGGCGTTACGCCAGGCCGGCCGCCGAGGTGGCGGGCTGGGCCCGCGATGACCGGCTTGGCGGCGTGCCGCTTGCCGAGGTGGTGCGCCGGGCGCAGCCGACCATCCTGATCGGCACCTCCGGGCGGCCCGGCGCATTCACCGAGCAGGTCGTGCGGGAGATGGCTGCGCACGTGCGGCGGCCGGTCATCATGCCGATGTCCAACCCGACCGAGCTTGCCGAGGCTCAGCCGGCCGACTTGATCAGCTGGACCGGCGGCCGCGCGCTGGTCGCGACCGGCAGCCCGTTCGGGCCGGTGGACTGGCAGGGCATCAGGTATGTCATCGGCCAGGCGAACAACGCGCTGGTGTTCCCCGGCCTCGGCCTTGGCGTGATCGCGGCCGGCGCGACGAAGGTCACCGACGGGATGCTGAGCGCCGCGGCGCATGCCGTCGCCGACCTGGTCGACACCGGCACGCCCGGCGCACCGCTGCTGCCGGAGGTGGCGAACCTGCGCGGCACCTCGCTCGCCGTGGCCATCGCGGTGGCGCTTGCCGCCGAGGCTGACGGCGTCGCCACCAGGCCGTCAGCCGATCTGCCACCTGGTGACCTGCCCCGCGGTGACCTGCCCCGCGGTGACCTGCCCCGTGGTGACCTGCCCCGTGGTGACCTGCAGAGCCGCATTCGCGCGATGATGTGGCAGCCCGAGTACCGGCCGGTGCGGCCAGCCTGACCGGCTTGGACGGATCTGGTGCCTGACGACACGCCGCAGCGGCCACCACGTCAGCCGGCCGAATCCCGGCCCGGCTGGCGACGGCGGGCCGGCGAGCTGTCCGGCAGGCTTGCCGATCTCGGCGCGCACCGGCAGGCAGAACTGCGGGCGAGCCGGTCGTTCATGGTCAGCGAGCTCAGCCACGGCGGCTGGCTCAGGCTCGGGCCGTTCCGCTGGCATGACCTGGAGATCGGCAAGGCGGTCAGGGCCACGGTTGGCGTGATCACCCCGCTGGCCATCGGCTTCGCGCTTGGCAGGCCGGACTACGGCAGCTACGCCGCGCTCGGCGCGCTGCCTGCCGGGTTCGTGTCGTTCCGCGGCATCACCAGGACCAGGGTGCTCGCCGTGCTGCTCGCGGCCGTGGTGATGACGGCGTCCACGTTCGTCGGGGCAACCGCGGCCGAAGGCGCGCCCTGGGTGCTGGTCGCGGTGATGCTGATCTGGGGCTACGGCGTGGGTCTCACCGCCGGGCTCGGCCCTGCCGCGATGACCATCGGGCTGCAGTGCGCGATGGCGCTGCTGATTGCCAGCGCGATCCCGCTCGATCCGCGGCAGGCCGCGGTCCGGGCCTGCCTGGTGCTGGCCGGCGGGCTGTGGCAGGGACTGCTTGTGGTCAGCTCCTGGGCAGTTGGCCGCGGCGGCTCGGAGCGCACGGCCATGGCACAGTCGTTCGGCGGCCTCGCCGCCTACGCGGCGCGGCTGGCCGCCGGGCAGCCAGGCCCGCCGCCGGCCACCGCGATGCCAGGCACGCACGCGCTGCGCGACCCCAACCCGCTGCTCCGCAACGACGCCCGCGAGCACCTGCTCGACCTGGCCGCGGAGGCCGAGCGGATCAGGACGACGCTGACCGCGCTCGGATCGGCCGCCGGCACCGGCCAGCGGGCCGGCCAGATGCTGCTGGCCAGCGAGGCGATCCTGACCGAGATCCAGGCCGCGCTGAGCCCCTGGCCGGTGGGCAGGCAGCAGCATCTCGAGCAGGCAGCGCAGCTGCTCCGGGAGCTGCCGCAGGCCGCCGGGCTGAGCTGGCAGTGGGTGGCCAAGGCGCTGGCAGGCCAGCTGCGCGCGGCGGTGCGGATCACCGGCAGGCTGAACGAGGCCGAACCGCAGCCAGGCCAGCGCGGCGACCGGAGCACCGTGGCCGCCCAGGCAGGACCGCCGGCCAGGCTCGCCGACCTGCTGCTCACGCTCCGCGCAAGCCTCAGCCCTGACTCCGAGAACGGCAGGCATGCGGTCAGGCTCGCGGCAGCGGCCGGGGTAGCCGAGTTGCTGGTCAGGGCGACCGGCCTGGCACACGGGTACTGGGCGGTGCTGACGGTCTTCTTCGTGCTCAGGCCCGACTACAGCGCCACCCTGACCCGCGGCCTGCAGCGAGCTGCCGGCACCCTGGTCGGCGGCGGGCTCGGCGTCTGCACCGTGCTGCTCGACCACGTCGGGAAGGTCGCGCTGCTCGGCGGCGTCGCGCTCGCGCTGCTTGCCGCCTATGCGGTGTACACGGTCAGCTACCTGCTGATGGCCGTCTTCCTGACCGACTTCGTCGTGGTGCAGCTTGCGCTACTCGGGCTGCCGCCGCTGCCGACCGCGCTGGCCAGGCTGACCGGCATCTGCGTTGGCACCACGATCGCGCTGCTGGCGTATCTGCTCTGGCCGACCTGGGCGGTGCGCACCGCAGGGGAGAAGTTCGCCACGCTGTTCGAGACACAGGGCAGGTACGCCACCGCGGTGCTGCGCGGCTACAGCCGGCCGGCGGACCCGCCGGCCGACCGGCTGCACGCGCTGCAGGTGGCTGCCAGGCGGGCCAGGCTCGATGCCCAGGCGTCGGCCGACCGGCTCACCGACGAGCCCGACCGGCCGCCGATGACCGGGGAACTCGGCAGGGAGCTGGTCTCGGCGGGGCACCGGATGGCACTTTCCGGCCTCACGCTCGCCGCCATGCTGCAAGTCAGGCGCCGGGCCGGCACCGCGACGGCCAGCGGATCCGGCAACGGCCAGGCCGGGGCCGGCCTGGCCGACGTGCAACTGCAGCGCGAGCTCGATGACCTTGCCGGCGGCCTTACGGTCGCCACCGGCCAGCTCGCCGCCACGCTCCGAGCGCTGCCTGCCGAGCGCGAAGACGGCCAGCATGGTTTCGCCGGCACGGCCGGGCCTGACCTGCGCGAGCTGCAGGCAGCAATCGCGGCCCGTCCAGGTGACGCGCCGGAGGCGCTGGTGACCGCGACCGACGGCCTGGTCGATGCCGTCGACACCGCGACCGACATGATCGCCTTCCATCTCGGCGGACGCTGACCGCTGGCACGGATACCGCCTCTTGGCAAGGCGGCAGAGTTCGCAATAGTTTCATCTCGCCACGTCCAGAACATCACGGAGCATAGGAGAGCAGTCGCATGAAAAGTCTCCGTCTGCCGTTCGCCAGCCGGCGGCCCGCCAGGCTGCTGGCCGGCTCCGTCGCGGCGCTCCTGGCCAGCTCGGCCATCGCTGCCTGGTCAATCGCCGGCGCTTCCGCCGCGAGCTCACACCCGCAGGCGCCGGCGCCTGGCGGCAGCTGGCTGGAGTACGCGCCGTACTTCGAGACCTGGACCTCGGACAAGCTGCCGGTGATCGCGGCAGAGTCCGGCGCTCGTGACCTCACCCTGGCCTTCCTGCAGACGCCGCGCCGCGGCTCCTGCACGGTGGCCTGGAATGGCGAGCGCAGCCAGGAAGTGAAGCCAGGCGGCCGGTACGTCAGCCAGATCGCCGCGCTGCGGAAGATGGGCGGCGACGTGATCCCGTCGTTTGGCGGCTACAGCGCCGACCAGGGCGGTACCGAGATCGCCGACTCCTGCAAGAGCGTGAGCAAGATCGCCAAGGCGTACGAGACCGTGGTCACCACCTACGACGTGACCAGGCTCGACATGGACGTCGAGGCCAGGTCGCTGAACAACAAGGCCGGCATCGCCAGGCGCAGCGAGGCCATCGCGCAGCTGCAGCAGTGGGCCGCCGCCAACCACCGGCAGCTGCAGATCGTGTTCACCCTCGGCGTCGAGCCGCAGGGACTGCCTGGCAACTGCCTCAACATCCTGAAGAGCGCGGTCGCGCACGGAGTCAAGATCGCCGCGGTCAACATCATGGCGTTCGACTACTACAACAGCAACAGCGACTCCGACATGGGCACCGAGGCCATCGAATCGCTCAACGCCACGCATGCCCAGCTCGCCAAGCTGTTCCCTGATCTCAGCTCGTTCCAGCTGTGGCGGATGCTCGGCATCACGCTGCTGCCCGGCATCGACGACTTCCCGAAGAAGACCGAGGTGACCTACCCGAGCGAGGTGCAGGACGTGCTGTACTACGCGCGCGACCACCCGATCAGCCTGATCACGATCTGGGCCATCCAGCGCGACAACGGGCGCTGCCCAGGCACGATCGACAGCAACTCCTGCTCCGGCATCACCCAGCCGCGGTGGGACTTCAGCAAGCTGATCGAGAGCATGATCGGCCCGAGCCCGGCCGGCGGCTGAGTCCCGCCCGCCCGGTGACGTGGCTGACGAGCCACCTATGAAGGCTTGCCGGTGGCTCGTCAGCCATGTCGTTACAGCCGCGGGTCTACCGGCTCGCATTCGAGCGCGAGCACGCCGAACACGCACTCGTGCACCCGGTGCAGCGGTTCCGCCGCGGCGAACCGCTCGAGTGCCTCGATGCCGAGCGCGTACTCCCGGAGCGCGAGCGCGCGCTTGTGCCCGACGCTGCGCGTCCTGAGCCTGGCCAGGTTCGGCTCTGCGGTGTACTCAGGGCCGTAGATGATCCGCAGGTACTCGGGGCCGCGGCACTTGATGCCCGGCTGGGCCAGCCCGGCATCGCGCGCGCGAACGGGGCCGGCCGGCTTGACGACCATGCCCTCACCGCCGGCCTGGGTGAGCTGCTGCCACCAGCCGGTTGCCGCAGCCTCGCTCGCCGCCTCGCCGGCCAGCACGGCGATCCTGCCGGTCTGCCTGAACACCTGCGGATCCGCGGCGGCCAGCAGGTCGGCCATCTCCAGGTGCCAGCCGTGCGGGCGCAGCGCGTGCACCTTGCCCGCGCTGGCCAGCACCTGGAACGGCGCGAGCTTCAGGTCGGCTACCGAGCCGACCGGCCAGCAGTACCTGCGGTAGGCCGCCCTGAACTGGCCGGCCATGGTGCGCCTCGCCTGCGTCCTGGCGGGCAGCTCGCCGACCTGCACGCCGGCCCTGGCTGCCGCGCCGGTCAGCTCGTCCGCCGCGGCGAGCGCGGCCTCAGCCGCGGCGCCGACCGGCGCGTACTGGCTCCTGAGCAGCTCGGTCGCCTTCGCCGACCAGGGCAGCAGCTCGCAGTCGAGGGCCAGCCAGCCGGTATCGAGCGCGTCCCACAACCCGGCGGCGCCGATCGCGGCCCTGACCCGGTCGAGCAGTTCGCGCTCGGTCGCCTGGTCGGCGAAGAAGGCGCGCCCGGTCCTGGTGTAGATCACCCCGGCCGCTGGTGCATCGAGGCCGAACCGTGCGCACGCGACCTCCGGCTCCCGGCAGGCGATCACCACGGCCCGTGAGCCCATGTGCTTTTCCTCGCAGACCAGCTCCGTTACCCCGGCCTCGCGGTAGGCGTCGAAGGCATCCTGCGGGTGCTCGAGCACCCCTGGATGGCTGGACGCCGTGGTGGGCGACATGGTCGGCGGCAGGTAAATGAGCCAGCGCGGGTCGACCGCGAACCGGCTCATCACCTCGAGTGCCGCGATCGCGTTCTCTTCCCGCACGGTGACCGAGCCGCCGGTCAGCCGGGTGCTGATGATCCGCTTGCCAGTGACGTCGCTGAGCGCGAGCTCGGTCGCGGTCCGGCCGTTCGGTGCGGCGGCCGCCGGTCCGGCGAGCGGCCGCACCGGCTCGAAGTAGACCCGAGC
>JASHQL010000005.1 GCA_030039155.1 Streptosporangiaceae bacterium
GGAGCCGGGGTGGTGGCTGGTGCCGGACCGGTGGGAACTCCGGCCGAGCCCGGCCAATCAGCGCCGGCCGAGGCAGCGCCGGGCGAGGCAGCGCCGGGCGACGCGGTGCCGGCGGCCGCGGCGCTGCCGAGCGTGCCGCTCAAGGTGACGGTGCGCTGGCCCTTTTCTGTGCTGAAGTCGTAGCCGCAGGTCTCGCAGTACTTGCCGGTCCTGTCGGTCCCGCAGGCCGGGCAGGCATCGGCTGCAGAGCTGCCCTGGCCGGCCTCGGCGAGCGGCGGCAACGGCGCGGAACTGACTGCCTGAGCGCTGGCCGGGGCGGCGGCCTGGCCGCCGATCCTGATCCCGCAGACGTCACAGAAGTCCGCGGCCGCCGAGTTATGGCCGTCCGGGCATGTCGGCATGCTGCGCTCCCGCTACTTCCTCGTCCTGACGGTCTTGGTTGACCTGGTGTCGAGCGCCATCTCGTCCGCGTCGTCAACGGTCCGCTTCAGCCTGACGGTTCCGGACGCCGCGTCGACCACGTCCACCACCTTGGCCAGCAGCTTGGCGGTGTCCTCGTTGCCCGACTGCGCGGCCAGCGCCACCGCCCGGCCAAGCCGCGCGGTGGCCGCGTCCTCGTCGCCGCGCTTGCGCGCCTCGAGCCCGTCCTGGATCGCCTGGGCCAGCTCGGCCTGCCCGGTGTAGTGCGCGACCTGGGAGTTGATCCTGGTGGACAGTGCCTCGTCGTCGGTCCACACCGCGCGGACCAGGCCCTGGCCGAGCACGTCGGCGCCGACCACCAGGCTGACCCTGGCCGCCAGCATTTCCTGGCCGACCGTGCCGGGAGTGACCTGGACGCAGACGTGATAGTCGCGGCTCTCCGCGCCGCCCCAGGCGCCGGTCGGGTAGTCGCCTGCCTGCGGGCCGGCCGGCCCTCGCCGGCTGGTCAGGTCCTCGACCGTCGGGGCGACCTGCTTCACGAACCTGACGCTGGCCCGCTGCGGCGTCCAGACCCGCAGGCTGACGTCGGCAAGCTGCTTGCCCATCGCCTTCGCCATCATCGCGGCGAAGTCGGCGGCCAGGCCGGACGGGTCGGGCACGATGTCGACGGTGCCGAGCAGCGCGGTGGAGACCTTGCGCAGTTCGCTCACCACCCAGTCGGTGCCGACGCCGCGGCAGTCGCAGCTGAACATCCCCTCCGATGCCCTGATCGCGGCGTCCAGGTCGGCGGGCGTCTCGTGCTCGTCCTTGCCGTCGGTCAGCAAGATCGCGTGCCGCAGCTCGGACGGGAACGAGCCGAACATCTGGCCGGCCAGCCGCAGCCACTGGCCGATCGCGGTGCCGCCGCCTGGCCGCAGGTCCGCGACCGCGCGCTTGGCCTCGGCCCGGCTTGCGCCGCCGGCCTGGGCGAGCCTGCCGTCGGCGGGGAACACCGGCCTGGCCCGCTCGGTCCCGGCGATGATGGCGAACGCCACGCCGTCGCGGATCGCGTCGATAGCCGCCGAGGTGGCGGCGCGGGCCTCGACAATCTTGGACTGCGGCGCGCCCATCGAGCCGGAGCAGTCGATGATGATGATCTCGGCGGCGCCTGCGCCGGTTGGCTGCTGCGGCTGGCCGGAGTCCGGCGAGGTCACGGTCACGATCGCGTTGACGTCTGACCCGCCAGCTGGCAGGAACTCGTTCTGGAACACCTCGACGGTGAACCCCAGGTCACTCATCGGTGGTCTCTCCTCGGGCGTCTGGCTAGGGGGTCAGCTCCCTGGTCACGTCGTGCGGGCCGGCCGGGAGCGGGCCGGCCGGCGGGAACGGCACCAGCACCACGGTGATGTTGTCATGGCCGCCTGAATCGTTGGCGAACTCGACAAGCTCGCGCGCTGCGGCCAGCGGGCTGGTGCGCGCGGCCGGCAGCGCGCGCTCGGCCAGCCCGGCGGCGTCCGGCTGGTAATTCCACAGCCCGTCAGAGCAGACCATGACCACGCCGGGTCCTGGCGGCTGGAAGGTGCAGACATGCGGCGCGGTGCCGCTGTCGTCGGCGCCGAGCCAGCCGGTCACCACGTGCGCGTTCGGCGAGGCGAGCGCCTCTTCCTCGGACATGATCCCGGCGGTGACCAGCGCCGCGGCGACCGAGTCGTCGGTGGTGAGCTGCGCTGGCGCGGACTCGTCAAGCCAGTACGCCCGGCTGTCGCCGAGCCAGCAGACGGTGACGCCGGTGGCGGTCACGACAGCGGACACGAAGGTCGCCGACGGCGCCTCGCTCGGCGGCGTGCTGCCTGGCGGCCCGGCGAGCACCTTGACCGCCTGCTGCGCTTCGTGCGCTGCTCTGGTGGAAGCCTCGGCGAGGTCCTGGCCGTCCTCGGCGGCCGCCAGCAGCACGCCGAGCGCGGCCCTGGCTGCCGCCAGCGACGCCTCGTCGGGACGGCCGGAGCTGGACACGCCGTCGCAGACCACGGCGACCGCGACCGGGCCGCCGGCTGCCTGGGTGGCGCCGAGCGCCATCGCGTCCTCGTTGCGGAAGTGCCGCAGTCCCCGGTCCGAGACCCCGGCCAGCACCAGCAGGTCGGTTTCCTCGTGGTCCCGGCCGGATGGCGCCTTGGTGCCGCATGCCTCGCAGTAGCCGTCCGCGTCGATCGGGCCGGACCCGCAGGTCCCGCAGACCGCGCCTGACTGCCGCCAGGCAGCGGCGTCGACCGGCGTGCCGCCCACCACCGCGCCGGCCGCCGGCTCGGCCGCCGCTTCCTCGGTCATCGGGGCGCGGCAGGCCTGGCAGTAGTTCTCGTCGGCGAACACCGGCTGGCCGCAGGCCGGGCATGGCCGGGTGGCCGGCGGCAGCGTCACCGCGGCCGAGTCGCCGGTCACGGCCTCGATCGGCACCGTGGGCGGCTCGGGCGAACTCAGCGCCGGCGTCTCAGCAGGCACCGGGGCCGGCTCGGCTGGCTGGCCTGCCACCGGCCTGATCGGCACGGTGGGCGGCTCGGCGGTCATGCCCAGGTCCTCGGCCGCACCTGGTTCGCCAGGTCGACCAGCTCGATCCTGCGCCGCGAGTCGACGGCATGTCGGGCCTGCTCCCGGTAGCTGCGCTCAAGCCCGAACCGCAGGCCGCGCTGGCTCGGCTCGCTGCCAAGCAGCCGGTCGGCGCCGAGCGGCTCGCCGCCGAGCACCCGGTCGAGCGCCGCCTGCAGCACCTCGGCGGTCAGCCGCTGCCTGAGCGCGTCGTCGATCTGCAGCCGGCCGACAAGCTGCCCAGCCGCATGCAGGTCGTCAGCCGACACCACCCGCGAGCCTGGCACCGGCGACAGCCTGATCCGCACCGCTGCCACCTCCGCCGCCGTGTACCTGCTCGAGGTCTCAGGCACCGCCATCAGCGTGCGCACAGCCGTCGCCTTGTCGCCGCCCGCCACCAGGATCCTGGCCAGGCCGAACGCCGCGCTCACATACGACCGGTCCACCGTCCAGACCGCGCTCAGGTACTTCGCGGCGGTCGCCGGATCGCCGGCCGCCTCGGCGGCGAGCCCGAGCGCGAGCTTGGCGGCCGGCTCGCCCGGCAGCGCGTCAAGCACCGCGTCGAACGCCGCCGCCGCCCGGCCAGGCTGGCCGGTGGCCAGCCCGAGCAGGCCCTGGTACCAGGTGACCCGCCAGTCCGCGTCCGGGTCCGCCGCGGCCTGGTCAAGCACCGCGCTCGCGTCCTGCGGCTGGCCGCCGGTGATGAGCGCGCGGGCCAGCGCGAGCCTGGTCTCGATGGACTCGGCCACCGCCTGCGGCACCCTGGCGTCCCTGCCGTGCACGGCGCCGGCCAGCGCGCTGAGCCGCTGCGCCGGGTCGAGCGTGCTGAGCGTGGCCAGATAGCCGGCCGCCGGGTCGCTGCTGTCAACCGCGGGCACCGGCAGCCCGGCGACCACTTCAGCGGCGGCCGGCCTGGCCAGGTAGGCCGGCTGCGACAGTTCGGCCAGCTCGGCGCCCGGCACCCCGATGGTCCGCAGCTCGCCGCTGAACAGCGTGGAGAACGCGGGCCTCGGCTTGCCGTCGGTGACCGCGAGCACCTCCCGCAGCACGCCGGTGAGCTGCTCGGCCATCTCCCCGGCCGAGCCAAAGCGCTGCTGCGGGTCGGTGTTGGTGGCCCGCTTGAGCACGCGCCAGAAGCTGTTATACCGATCGAGGACGGGAACGTCTGCAGGCTCGGGGAGGCTGTGTTCGTACCGGCTCTGGTAGCCGGTGAACTCGAACGTGAGCACGGCCAGCGCCCGGCCGACGGTGTACAGGTCCGAGGCGACAGAAGGGCCATCGGTCGCGATCTCCGGCGCCTGATAGCCGACCGTGCCGTAGATCGCGCTGTCCTGGTCGTCGATCCGCCGCACGCCGCCCATGTCGATGAGCTTGAGCTGCTCCTCGGTCTGGATCACGTTGTCCGGCTTGAAGTCGCAGTAGACAAGCCCGCGGCCGTGCAGGTAGCCGAGCGCGGGCAGCACCTCGATCAGGTAGGCGAGCGCCATCGGCACCGGCAGCGACTCGCCGCTCTTGCGCCGGTCGAGCAGGATCTGCCGCAGCGACTCGCCGCCGACGTACTCCATCACGATGTAGCCGGTCGGCTCGCCGGTCTGCGCGTCCGGGTGCTGGACGAAGTTGTAGATGCCGACGATGTTCGGGTGCTCGACCTCGGCAAGGAACCGGCGCTCGGCCACCGCGGCCTCCTGCGCGGCCGCGTCGCCGGTGTTCAGCAGGCCCTTCAGCACCACCCAGCGGTTGCCGAGATGCTGGTCCCTGGCCAGGTAGATCCAGCCGAGGCCGCCGTGCGCGAGGCAGCCGAGCACCTCGTACTGCCCGGCCACCAGGTCGCCGCCGTGCAGCTTGGGCGAGAACGAGAACCTGGTGCCGCAGTGCGGGCAGAAGCCCTCGGCGAGCCCTGGCCTGCCGTCACGGCTGCGGCCGACCGGCCGTTCGCAGTTGCCGCAGAACCGCTTCGCCTCTGGTACCTGCGGATCGCTGAGCACGGCGCTGGCCGGGTCGAGGGCCGGCACCGGGGAGATGTCGATCAGCCCGGCGCCGAGCCGGCCGCGGGCTGCCCGGCTGCTGCCTGCCCTGGCCCGCCTGCTGCGGGTCGACATGCTCGCCGACGTCCCGCCGGACGACGGCCCTGACGGTGCCGACGAGTGCTCAGCCGGCGCACCCGCTGGCTGGGCAGCGAGGCCGCAGACATTGCAGTAGCCGTCTTCGATGCTGCCGCTGCACCCTGGCCGCGTACATCGCGCGGCCGTACCCGGCACGGTCATGGCCGCCTCCCCTGCGCATCAAGCGCCAGCACAGCCTGCTGGTATCTGGTGACCGCCGCCTCGGCCGCGGCGATGTCGCATGGCGCCGTCCAGAGCAGGTCGCGCGCCTGCTTGTACAGCGTGTCAAGAACGGCGTTCTCGGCGCCACCGATTGCCCCTGCCTTTGCCCGGTAGGCGTCAAGCAGCCCGCGCAGCTCGTCGCGGTGTGCCACGCCGCCGGCCGCGGCCTGTTCGGCCGCCC